>JAFZFO010000056.1 GCA_017555845.1 Bacteroidaceae bacterium
AGCTGTTCCAATAACGACTTCAGTCATTGAATCGTTATATCCGGAACTCAAGTCATCGGAGAAGAAGGTTGTTTGGCTTGAGAAGAATGGATATATTATAAGATTGAAGCGTGGACTCTATGTAGTCAATCCAGAACATTCAGGAAAGACGCTTTCGAGTGAATTGATAGCTAATCATCTTTATGCTCCTTCATATATCTCTATGTCAACAGCATTAAGATATTATGGATTAATTCCAGAGGCTGTGTATACGCATCAATCAATGACGGTAAAGCATTCCCGAAGTTTTCAGACTCCTATTGGTAATTACGATTACAAGTATATTTCCCGAGCTGCTTTCTCTGTTGGAGTAAGAAGTATTCATAAGGGCGAATATGCTTTCTTGATAGCATCGCCCGAAAAGGCTTTGTGTGATTTGATTGCAAATTCGTCCAAGGTCAATCTGCGTTTTCTGAAGGATGTTGAAAACTATCTTGAGCATGATATCCGAATGGATATGGATGTGTTCTATAAATTTGATGCAACTATTTTTGAAGAGTATATAAAGGTAGGCAAGAAGGCCGACTCTATTGCAGCTGTATTAAAGTTTCTAAGACGATGAAGAATGAAATTTACGATAGCATGTTGTCACGCTATGATCTGACGACAGAGCAGAATAAGCGAAACGCTATTTTTGAAGTAAACCAACAGGTGATTCTTGCAGGTTTGTATAGTGGTGGATTCTTTGAATCTGCAGCATTCTATGGCGGTACATGTCTAAGAATCTTTCATGGGTTGCAACGTTTCAGTGAAGATATGGACTTTTCTCTACTCGCACAGGATGATGCGTTTGATTTCAGCAAATATTTCCAACCCATTATTGATGCATTTGCTTTGGTAGGACGTGAGGTAGAAATCAAGAAGAAGGATAAGAAGAATTTCGGCAAGGTTGAGTCTGCCTTTCTAAAGGACAATACCGATGTCTATGATGTTATGTTTCAAACAGAGAAATCTATTAAAATCAAGATAGAGGTTGATACTTGTCCTCCACTTAATTTTAAGACTGAGCAAAAACTGTTGTTGCAGCCTCATTCATTTATGACTCGTTGCTTTACTTTGCCTGATTTGTTTGCCGGCAAGATGCACGCCTTGGTATATCGCGCGTGGAAAAACAGAGTTAAGGGACGCGATTGGTATGACTTTGAGTGGTATGTACGCCATAATGTACCGCTTGATTTTGCTCATTTGGCTGAAAGATGCAAGCAGTTCAACAACGAAGATATTACTCCAGAACTATTCAAGGAGAAGCTCAAGGAACGACTTTCTACGGCTGATATAAAGCAGGTAAAAGAGGATGTGCTTCCTTTTGTGCGCAATCCCAAAGAACTTGACATTTGGTCGAATGACTATTTCGTTCAGTTGGCAGAGATGGTAAGGATTGAATAAGAATATTTGAAGACCTCTTGTATGCTTAGCCCCTCGCGTACGCGAGAGGCTAAGTTTTTTTTCCTAGTTTATTCTGTAGAACAAACCTTATTGATAGATACTATACGCTTTCAGTTTTGAATATCATTTGCCGATGCAGAAATTAGCAAAGATGTTACCCAAGACTTCGTCGTTGGTGACTTCGCCGACGATTTCGGAGAGGTTGTGGATGGCGGCGCGGAGGTGCTCGCTCACAAGGTCGCCCGATATGCCGGCGACAAGGCTTTGTTTTACTTCCCTAATGTTCGCAAGGGCGCGGTTCAGGGCTTCGTAGTGGCGTACATTGGTTACAACTACATCGCCGCTTGAAATTGATGGCATTGCAGCACTGCGCACCAGGAACTCTTCGAGGCGTTCCATATTTGTTCCCAAACGGGCCGAGATTGCCCACAGGTCGTGGTTGTTCCACTCTACTCCATTGCCGTACTTTTGAACCATAAGTGCTCCCCACTCCATTACTTTCGACAGGGTGAAGGGGTCTACTACGTCGCTCTTGTTTACAAGCACTGCGAGTTTCTTTCCTTTACAAACGGGCATTAGGCGCTTGGCGAGTTCTTCTATGTGCTCGGCACTAACCATTGGGTCTATGAGCCACAGTGCTATTGCCGATTTCTTGAGTTGCTCTATGGTGCGTTCTATTCCCATGCGCTCGACAATGTCGTGGGTTTCGCGCAGGCCGGCGGTGTCGATGAAGCGGAATGTTACGCCGCTTATGTTCATCACTCCCTCTACGGTGTCGCGTGTCGTTCCGCTTATGTCGCTAACAATAGCTCTCTCCTCGTGCAGCAGTGCGTTGAGAAGGGTACTCTTGCCGGCGTTGGTCTCGCCCACAATGGCTACGGGCACGCCGTTCTTTACTGCATTGCCAACGGCAAATGAGTCGGTAAGGCGTGTCATCATATCGTCGACTTCGTTGCACAGATCAAGCAGTTCGCTGCGGTCGGCAAACTCGACATCCTCTTCGCTAAAATCGAGTTCCAGTTCCATAAGAGTTGTGAGCTTGAGCAGTTTGTTGCGCAGGTTGGCAAGTTCGTTACTGAAGTCGCCCTTGAGCTGGCTCATTGCCAGGCGGTGCGAGGCCTTTGAGGTTGAAGCAATGAGGTCGGCAACAGCCTCGGCACGGCTAAGATCCATCTTTCCGTTCATGAAGGCGCGCATGGTAAATTCACCGGGGTCGGCCTGACGTGCGCCTAGGGAAAAGAGGTTAAGCAGTATCTGCTGGGTTATGTATGTCGACGCATGGCAGCTTATCTCTACAACATCTTCGCCGGTATATGTATGTGGGCCACGCATTAGGGTGAGCAGCACTTCGTCGAGTGGTTCGTTGTCGCCGACAACAATGTTGCCATAAACAACCGTATGACTTTTACGCTCGCCAAGCGGCAGCCCTTTATATGGTACAAACATCTGCGAAGCTATTTCAATGGCTTTACTACCCGAGATTCGTATCACGTTTATTGCTCCACCTTGCGGAGTCGCCAATGCGCATATTGTATCGTTCATTGTTATTAAAGATGAAAGGTAAAAACTAAAAGATGAAAACTTGTGCTAACGAGTGGACAAAAATTTATTTACGTACACAACAAGCGCAGCCAAGTTTCAATCACACGCAGTGTGGTTAAAGGTAAAAGCTGAAAGGTGAAAGTAGAAAACACCTTTTCCACTTTCACCTTTCAGTTCTATTCAGATTCTCTCAAGAACTGTTTCAATAAGTTCCTTCATTTTTTCGTTGTAGTCGATATTTGCCTCTTTTGCCCGGCGGTTGGCAATGACGAGGCACACGGTTACTGCCAGGTGTCCCATGAGTGCTGCTAAACCGGCAAGTGCCGAGCTCTCCATCTCGAAATTGGTTATCTGCTGTCCATGGTACTGGAACGACTCTATCTTCTCGTTCTGGTGAGGATCGGCTAGCGGCACGCGCAATCGACGCCCCTGTGGGCCAAAGAAACCGCCACAGGCTATTGTCACGCCACGCACCATATCGTCCTGCGCTATACGTTCAATGAGTTCACCATCGGCAGCTATGACATAGGGCGCGGGCTGGCACATATTACCACTCCATCCCAAATGGTTGAGAAGGGCACGTTCCATGGGAAGGTCGCATACCTCGTTGCGGCCAGCATAGAAGTTGAGCAGGCCATCGAAGCCAACCGATTTTGCCGAGCAGATGAATGTTCCCACCGGTGTGTGAGGCTGCAGGCCGCCACAGGTACCAATGCGC
>JAFZFO010000057.1 GCA_017555845.1 Bacteroidaceae bacterium
CCCGCCAACGGCGGAAAGGCACCGTTGAAAAATCCAACGCAAGGCCGCTTGTTTTCAGGCCATTGTGCGAGGCTGTTTGAACGTAACGCGGGTATATATTATCTTAAATGGCCGCGTGGAGTGAGTTCCGCAGCACCCTGAAAACAAGCGATAGCCTGGAGAGACGAGCAAGTGCCCGACTGAGGGCTCACAGTATGTGGCGTGAACAAAGGGTACTTGCGAAGATTTTTCCCGTGTGCCGAAGTTTTTCGTACTTTTTTCCAAAAAGTACAAGATAGAACGAAAACAAAAAGAATATAAGACAACTGATTAAGGGTAAAACTTACTGCATAAAATCCAAGATTCACCCACACCATTTTTCTACTGAGCCCGGAATAACATTGCACGACAATCATCAAGGCATCACAACATACAAACATAAAAAGAAATCGGTTTTACGCCCTGTGGCATAAAACCGATTTCCTTATTTATTGAAAACGTATTATCAATAGTTGTTCCACCAACCCTCGCGGTTATGGAAGACAACATCCTTGCTGTCGCGACGCTTGCTCTTGCTGACAAAAGGTATGTTGTAACCCACACCGAACTCAATCAACTCAGCAATGTGCAGGTGTGTCTTTGCCAACGCCTGTACATATACATTGTCCCATACGCGGCATTTCACGCCAAAACGTATGTAGTGCCAAGCCTCATCTGAACCGGCCGAATTACCCTTGTAGAAAAGCGGGCGCTTGCCGTAGCCATATATCGGATGATTGACATTGTAGTAGTGGCGTGAGGGGTTATAGAGATATACACCCCAGTCCACCATTGCTGTCACACGGCCGAACTGCAACTCGTTATTGATGCTTACTCCGGCACGAACCTTGTCCGACTGCTTGTAGTCGACATCAGTACGGAACAAGCCACGGTTTGTCTCTGCGCCAATGGCATCATTGTAGAACACATCAGCACCAAGACCAATGCCATACCAGTTGCAGACATTGTATATTGCACCAAGGTGGAATGTATTGATAAAGAAGTTACGTCCATCGGTAAGGTCGGCCGACTGCGAACCGGCAGCCAATGTCACATTCAGGCTCCAGCGGTATGGCAGGTCAGGAAAATGGATAGGCTCCTTCTCCTCTTCCTCGGGGTTGATTGTCGCCACGAATCCCACACCACCATACAGAATGTTCGCACCCATATTGGGTTCCATTGTACGTCCGTTGCTCAAATGGAAGAAACCGAGCTCGCCATTGAGCGCCAAGTTACGTGTAAGAGGAAAATTCAGGTTCACACCACCACACAGATAGGCATTGAGATGAGAGCCGAAGGTATAGTGCGCTGTCACGTCACCGCGATTGGTGCCCTGGGTATTTGTATAATAGGTTTCGGTAACATAGCCCAGACCCGAAGCAAGCTTAATGGCAAGCTCAAAATGTTTCAGACGCACGCAATTGAGCATTACATATGGGTACACGGCAACCGTTTTACCCATAACTTTGTCGCCGAAATCGACATAAGACAATCCGACACCCAATGTCGAGTTGTTCAGGTACTGCTGCCATGGACGCTGCTGTGATGACGGAAGCTCAAAACCGATGTTTAAACCGGCCGGAGCCGAAGGGTCAATTGCCTCCATATTGCCGTTCATACTCAAATAACCGCCGACAAAAGGCTGCACTTTGAGTGAAAACCTGTCGTTGCCGGTTCTGTAATGTTGCGCAAAAGCAACATTTGAGAGTAGCACTGCACTCAGTGCCAATAGTAAAAAACGTTTCATTTGTATTTGTGATTGATTTGATTCTGTTTTTAGCAAATGGGATAAACACTTTTTTTCTTTTATTTTTAGTAACAACATCGCCTTTGACCCGTATCTCCTCCGGTTAATGTCATCCCGACAGAGCGTAGCGACGAGGGATCTATCAAAAAGCTAATAATGAGATCTCTCACACAAGGTTCGAGATGACAGTCTGCATTGAGTCAACATGTACATTATTGCCTGACGTTTTACCACGAGCGAAGCCCATTTTCGCAACGGATTGCAAAGATGGTGCAAGCGAGTTAGACGTAGAGTTTACTCTAACGTTTTACCACGAGCGCAGCCCATTTTCGCAACGAAGTTGCAAAGGTACTGCTTTTTAAGCAAAATGTTATTAAAATTAGTAACATTTAGCACAATTTTAACATATTGTGAATTCTGCAACACACGCAAGTTCCATCATTTTATCGGTTTTTATCCAATATTTTAGAAATTATTCGTACCTTTGTAGAAGGTATTCAACTGAACACATCTTAATTTAAAATCCTTAATATGAAAAATCGTTTTACACTCCTGCTCACAGCATTGATGCTATGCTTTACACTGCAGCTCAATGCCCAGAACAAGAATGCAAAGCCTTTTGTCATCCCCGAACTGCGTGAGTGGACGGGCGCAACAGGCGAGTTTACAATCAACAAAGGCACCAAGGTTCTCCACGATGCCGACCTTGCAGCCGTTGCAGCCCAGTTTGCATGCGACTACAAGAAGATGACCGGTACAAGCCTCAAGACAAAGAAGGGCAATTCCGGCAAAGGCGACATCATCCTCACTATTGCCAACAACGAGAAACTCGGCAACGAGGGTTACACAATCAACATCGGCGAGAACGTTGAAATCACAGCCACCACTCCACGCGGTGCAATGTGGGCGACACGTACACTGTTGCAGATTGCCGAGCAGAACGTCGGAGCACTCCCCAAGGGTAACATCATTGACTACCCTGACTACGAGATGCGCAGCTTCATGCTCGACTGTGGCCGCAAGTTCATCCCCATCAGCTTCCTTCACGAGTATGTTGACTTCATGGCATACTACAAGATGAACACATTCCACATCCACCTCAACGACAACGCCTTCAAGCAGTACTTCGGTCACGATTGGGCAAAGACCCCTTCAGGTTTCCGTCTTGAGAGCGACTTCTTCCCCGGCCTTGCATCACGCGACGGCTATTATACAAAGGAGGAGTTCATCGAGTTGCAGAAGCATGCTGAGCGCGTAGGTGTAGAGATCATCCCAGAGTTTGACGTTCCAGCTCACTCTTTGGCATTCGTACACTACCGCCCCGAGCTTGGCAGCAAGGAGTATGGCCTTGATCACCTCGACCTCTTCAACCCTGCGACATACACTTTCATCGACTCACTCTTCATGGAGTACCTTGGTGGCGAGGAGCCAGTGTTCCGTGGCCCACGTTTCCACGTAGGTACCGACGAGTACTCTAACCGCGATACTGCCGTTGTCGAGAAGTTCCGTTACCTCACCGACCACTGCATACGTGAGACCGAGAAGTATGGCAAGCAAGCTTGCGTTTGGGGTGCATTGACACACGCAAAGGGCAAGACTCCCGTAAAGGTTGACAATGTACTCATGTACGAGTGGTACAACGGCTATGCCGACCCAACAGACATGATTAACCTCGGTTACGACGTCATCAGCATCCCCGACGGCTGGACATACATTGTTCCTGCAGCAGGTTACTACTATGACTACCTCAACTGCAACATGCTCTACAACAACTGGACACCAGCCAACATCGGTAACCAGACATTCGCCGAGAAGCACCCACAGATCAAGGGTGGTTCATTCGCAGTGTGGAACGACCACGCCGGCAACGGTATCAGCGCAAAGGATATCCACTACCGCGTATACCCTGCTATGCAGACCATGGCAGTAAAGATGTGGACAGGTTCAAAGCCAACAGTTCCATTCGATGAGTTCAACCAATCACGCCTTGCATTGAGCGACGCCCCTGGCCTCAACATCGCAGGCCGTTTCAGCGGCGAGAAGCGCACAATCCTCGAGGTTGCCAATGTTGCAGCAGGCGCAAACCTTGTAAAGAAGACAGGCATCAGAGAGATTGGTTTCGACTACAGCGTATCATTCGACATCGAGTACAAGAAAGAGCAGAACGGTACCGTTCTCTTTGAGTCACGCGACGCAGTGTTCTACGTTGCCGACCCCGTACAGGGCAAGATCGGTTTCTCACGCGACGGCTACATCAACACCTTCAACTACAGCTTCTACCCTGGCGAGAAGGCACAGGTTACAATCAGCGGTAACGAGAAGGAGACAAAGCTCTTTGTAAACGGCAAGCTCATTGAGACACTCGACAAGCAGACAATCTACCACAACGAGGGTGGCAAGGACAAGATGTACTACGTCCGCACACTCGTGTTCCCACTTGAGAAGGCCGGCAACTTCAGCAGCAAGGTAAGCAACCTCAAGGTTACAAACCACAGCAAGTAAAGACCATTTCATCTATAATGCAAAAGCGGAGGCAAATTGCCTCCGCTTTTTTGTCATTTACCAATATAGAACCTGTCATACCAGCTTTTGAAATCCTCCACTCTTGCCATACCTTCGGCCTGCTGCATGAAGCGATTAAAAAGAACCGCCTTTAGCGTTACAGGGGTATCATCGTACATATTGAATGTTCTAAGACCCGCGCTCAGGTAATCATCAAGCAACCTTCCAAAGTCCAGACAGTCTTTCATGGTTTCCTCAACCCAGAACCGTTCATATCTCCAAATGCTATCCTGTGGGTCCGGATTGTTTTCCTCCCCTTTGTAATGCCGACAAAAAGCTATCAGATCCTGTTCTTTCATAATATTCGGAATTCGGTTTTACTATAATGCAAAAAGCAAGACAGGCCGAATTACTCGGCCTGTCTTTTGTCATATATCAAGCAATCGATTAAATGAAGATATACTTCAATATGAACAGCGTTGCCAGAATGTACATCACAGGGGTAATCTTCTTGAAGTTACCGCAAAGCACATTCATTACAACATAAAGGATCATACCTGTAAGGATACCGTCAGAAATTGAATAAGACAACGGCATCATGATGATGCAGATGAATGCAGGTACAGACTCTGAGTAATCCGCGATGTCAATCTTCATCACAGGCTCAAACATCAACAAGCCCACAAGCACAAGCACCGGAGCTGTCGCTGCCGAAGGAATGGCAAGGAACAATGGAGAGAAGAAGAGAGTCACACCAAAGCAGCAAGCCACCACAAACGCAGTGAGACCCGAACGGCCACCCTGTGCAACACCCGAAGCACTCTCAACATATGTAGTAGTTGTCGATGTACCAAGGCAAGCACCTACAGTTGTAGCAATGGCATCGGCCATGAACGCCTCCTTAAGACAAGGGATCTTACCGGTCTTCTTGTCCACCATATCAGCCTTTGTACAAACGCCGATGAGTGTACCCACAGTGTCGAACATGTCAATGAAGAGGAATGTGAACACTACTACAAGCATATCCAATGAGAACACCTGGTCGAATTCAAACTGGCAGAAGATTGGACCTACAGACTGTGGCAAAGATACAATGCCGTCGAGTTTTGTGATACCCATTGGAATACCAATGAAAGTTGTAACCAATATACCAATGAGCATTGCACCCTGCACCCTCTTGATATAGAGGAAACAGGTAATTACAATACCAATGATAGTGAGCAGTGCAGTACCTGATGTAATGTCGCCCATACCAACCAAAGTAGCGTCATTGCCAACGATAACACCACCATTCTTCAAGCCGATGAAGGCAATGAAAAGACCAATACCACCACCAATGGCATAACGCATATTCACCGGGATTGCATTCACAACAGCCTCGCGGATATTGGTCACGGTCATCAAGATGAACAGCAGACCCTCAATAAGCACCGCTGTAAGGGCGAACTGCCAACTGTAGCCCATACCCATACACACTGTGTACACAAAGAATGCATTCAAGCCCATACCAGGAGCCAAGCCAAAAGGTAGCTTACCCCATACAGCCATAGCCAAGCAACCAACGATTGCCGCCAATGCTGTAGCTGTGAACACCGAACCACCGGGCATACCCTCGAGATGGCTGAAGATATCGGGGTTTACAGCAAGGATGTACGACATTGTAACGAATGTCGTGATACCCGCCAACACCTCAGTGCGGATAGTTGTCTTTTTCGGGTCAAATCCGAAAAGTTTTTTCAATAATTCCATTGTCGTTTTCTATTTTGTGATTTGTTATTCTGCATCAGAAAGCATATTTCACAGCCACTGTAGGCATCACATCAAAGCCCTTTGCAACAAAGTTGTTCGAGAGCTCCACCTCGGTACCAACGCTCAAATTGGCCTTTTCCATACCTTTTACCTTGTTCAGGTTCACCCAAAGCTGTGGTTCAGCAATGAAGATATACTTTGTACCCTGCCAAGCACGTGTTTCGCGCCAGAAATCGGCAAAACCGTTGAATGACAACCAATGCTCAAGGAAATCGAGGTTCCAAACAGCTGTAACCTGGAAATTGTGCACAGCCATGTTCGAAGACTCGCCTAAAAAGCCCTGTGTGCCGGGAATGAGCTTATACATCGCCGACACTGACCATGTCTTGCTCCAGTCCTTTGAATGTCCAGAGTAAGTAGCACCCAAAAGCCAAGCATTGTTGAACGACATCGCGTTGTTCAAACCACCATTGTACTCAATGTGGGCAGAAAGCCAGTTGAGCTTGCTGTCCTTCCAGAAGCAGAACTCGCGTGAAATTTCACCATATGCGCCAAAAGCCTTTGGAGCAAAATCCATGTCAATGAAGAAGAATGTGCTACCATAATTGTCGGCACGGAACATCTCCACTGTAGATGTTGCACAATTACGGCGAACATCGTAATGCAACTGAATGTTCTGAGCCTCAACCTTTGCTGCAAGCGCCACAAACAACACTACCAGCAACATAAATCTCGATTTCAAGAAACCTGTGTTTTTCATATTATAATTATTTAAAGGTTTATACGCGTCTGAGAAGTCGTAGACAGTTTTCACATCTCCGCTTTCACTTTTCACCTTTGTAAAGGCATTTTTTACAAAGTACAAAAATAAGTTAAATATGTGAATAAGCAAACGAAACACCACCCAAAATAGCCATTACCTACAATTACTAATAATAAAAGTTAAATATTCAGCCATGACATAAATTTACATTTCTAAAACTTTAGATTTCTAAAACTTTCGTTATACATTTGCGCAACAAACAACAAACATGATGAAAAAGTTCGATACACTTACAAAAGCCGAGATGCAGGTGATGAACGCGCTGTGGGACATGCCCGACGGTGGTTGCATACACGATGTCATTGAGAAATACCCCGAGCCGAAGCCTGCCTACACCACCATATCCACTTTTCTCAAGATTCTCTTGAACAAAGGGTTTGTTGATTACCGCAAGCTCAGCGGCAAGACCCACACCTACTACCCTCTCATCAGCCGCGAGGCCTACACAGGCCAGGTGATGAAGGATGTGAAAGACTCGTTCTTCGGTGGTTCAGGCTCGTCAATGGTAAAATTCTTTGCACAGAACGAGAAACTGAGCGAAGCCGACATAAAGGAACTGTTGGAAATAATACAAGGAAACGAAAACAAGTAATGAGAACAACGAATTACAAATTCACCACTATCTTCTTCCTTCTTTTTGTAGCATTGACAGCCAACGCACAAAAGATAACAGTTACAAACAGAGAAGGAACAATAGAAACCACTCTTGGTAACACAAAAGGAATTTATTCCGACGGACTCGACTTCAACGAGTTTTTCACCAGCGCCACAATCACAGCAAGGGTAAAGACAAACAAAGAGGGAGAAGCCACAAGAATCACTATCACAAAGTGCAAAGTATCATCTGTTGGGAACTGCGACGAGAAATCCTTGAACACTGCAAAAAAGCTACTGAAAGAGAATTGCAAAAACATTATCACCGGTGAAAAATGGAACTGCGGTAAGAACAGTTGCCGCATAATTTACAAAGCCGGTAAAACTCAAAAGGCAGAAAAACCGAAGATTAGTAAAGAGATTCAATCAATAATCGACGCGCATATTACAGACGAGAAAAGGAGAGAGATTTATGGCATAAACGGCAGCGCGTTCATAAATGCGAAAATAGACCACGAAGGTAAAATATACGATACCGGATACATTGGCTGCATAATTTGGGACACAAGGTGGCAGACCGCCCGTCGCAGCGACCTAAACAGCCTGCACATTGCTGTAGGGTCAAGTTCCATTACAAGCATCAGACTGCGCCCCGACTATTCAAGCACTGAATATAAGACTGTGGAGAATGCAAGAAAGCTCCTGAAGAGCACAGCCAAAAGCATTGGAAATGAGCTGGAAGGTAAATATTTTCCCACAGCATCAAAGGAAAATATATGCATTGAGGTAAACATAAACGGATACGATGTTGACATTGAGCAAAGTGAGCCGGAGTACCCCGACGGTTATAAGGCTCTAAAGAACATATATGTCGAAGAGTTGAAGAATGACAGGACCATTTCACGCAACAACATAAAAGGACACATAGACATCTATCTGAAGATTAAAAAGAACGGTAAAGCCATATTCTACTCTGCCAACCCGGAAATCTCAAGCACTAACGGAAAAAACAGCGAAAGTAAAATTATAAAAGAGATTATAGACTGTTTGAAAAAGACAACAAAAAAGATTCCACGCTGGACACCGGCAACATTCGACGGCGAGGAGATTGAAAAAATTGCCCGCTTGCGCATTGAATTGAAGACATATGATAATGACATTGCAGTCCTGTCATTCTATATTTGCAATGTCATTGGCTCGTTCATTTCTTAGCGACCCGCACGGCATGATTTTCATCCATGCTCCGTGCGACCAACCGCTAATGAACTCGCCGATGACAAAACAAGTTTTGTCATTCTGAACGGAATAAAATTGAGTGAAGAATCTAATAGAATCAAGTATCAAGCTATGACAGCCATACTAACCTACATACTGAAATGGGCACTTGGCCTGGCGGTACTCTACCTGCCGTTCGCACTGCTGCTGCGCAAGGAGACGTTTGCCACCCTCAACCGCAGGCTCCTGCTATGCATAATCATAGCCTCTGCACTGCTGCCATGCATCATTGTAAGCTACCCGGTTGAAATAGAACTGCCGCCACAGTCCCATGCAACAGCCACAGTAAATGACACCGTAACCTCATACAGCGCAAAGCCCATTGCCACCGCAGCAAGCATAAAGGGAATCATAACCTCACGCAACATATTCATATTATACAGTGTGGGCGTGATTGTGAGCGTACTGTTTTTTGCAACAAGCCTCATCAGGGCAATGCGCCGTGTAAGACGCGGAGCAATATGGGTCGACAGGCAAAAAAGAATGACAATATACTGCCATGCAGGCAGCACAGCACCGTTCAGCCTTTTCCGCAATGTAGTAATCTCACAAAGCGACTATGACGAGTGTGGCAAGGAGATTCTGTTGCACGAGGAGGGACACATCATGCGCGGCCACTCATACGACATGCTCCTCATAAGCATTGTAAAGGCCCTGCAATGGTTCAACCCTTTCATCTACCTGTTGGCAAATGACATCAAGGAGATTCACGAATACGAGGCCGACAGATATGTGCTGCAACGCAACGGCAACACGCAGGCCTACCAGATGCTCATACTCAAGAAAGCCGTCGGCAACATCCCGTTTCCATTGGCAAACAGCTTCAGCCAAAGCCACGTGCGCAAACGAATAAAAATGATGTCACGAAAGCAGAGCAGCAGCGGCAAGCGCTGCAAATGGCTCTACCTCCTACCTGTAACGGTTGCCTACATCGGAGCATTTGCACAACCCGAATACATATACATAACTGTCCCCAAAGCCGCAGAACAGGGAACTACGCAACAGCAACAACCGATAGAGAGTGAGGAAAAAGCACTGCGACCAACCATTTGCTTGCCGGTAACAGGCAAAGCAACCATTGCATACAGCAACACAGCACCCAAACGGTTGCCAAAGGAGATTGCCAAAATTGAACTGCCCGTAATTGAAGAGGAACAACTGTTCACCGACAGCTATTGCGAATACATTGACCTCGAGAATTCCCCAGCCGCAGAGGCACTGCGTGCAAGCGGAATAAGGAAATGTGACATCAAGGTGAACTTTACCACCGGCAAGGACGGCAAGCCCGGCAACATGAGCATAGCAAGCTGCAATGTCACAGCACCCGGCAACACCACCCCGGCCTACATTGAGCAGATAAAGGCAACAGCCACTGCCGCAACAATAGAACACATTACCGGCAAGCAGTGGCATGCCGGGCAAAAGACTCGATACGATGCACATATAATCTACCACTATGGCCCATCAATGGAGATTACCGGCAACAATAGCAACCTCCCGCTGATGGCCGGCGCAACAGCAATAAGATAACACACCCTATGTTACTTTTTGAATTCCTCCCCTGTCTTAGGGGAGGTGCCAAAGGCGGAGGGGTTTAATACCAACACCACATGAAACGAACAACCATAATACTTTTACTGCTCACTGCACTGCTGCAAGGCAGCCTTGCACAGACAGCAGGCAATGGCGTGGCGCCACGCAACAGCCTCGACAACATAATCATACGCAGTGCCATCAAGCAGAGCCTCTTCCCCGAAGAGCGCGTCTATCTGCACTTCGACAACACCGCCTACTATCTTGGCGAGAGCATCTGGTTCAAGGCATACGTTATGAGCGGTGTCGACAACGAGCCAACCACAATGAGCCGTGTGCTGTACGTAGAACTTGTATCGCCCGAGGGCTACGTTGTAAAGACCAACAAATACAGGATTGAGGGCGACGGCAGCTGCCATGGCTCGTTCGAGCTGACACCGCTGTTGCTGTCGGGATATTACGAAGTGCGCGCCTACACACGCTACATGCTCAACCGAGGCAAGGATGCCATCTTCAGCCGTGTATTCCCAATCTTCGACAAGGTGAATGCCGACAATTGGGATTTCCGTAACATGCTCGACCGCCACAGAGGATTCCTTGTAGACATTGAGGAGAACGACAGCCTCACCGGCCTCGACCGCAAAGTGGAATGGGTAAACAGCGAACTGCCACCGTGCGACCTGCGCTTCTACCCCGAGGGCGGCCACCTTGTCAACGGCATTGAAACCACTGTTGCATACGAGGTATTCGGCAACGACGGCATAAACAGCGAGCAGAACATCACCATTACCGCCGACGGCAAGACACTGTTCACCTCTACCCCCGAGCACTTAGGAAAAGGAACGTTCACCATCACCCCACGCAATGACGTAAAGTACAGAGCCATACTCAAACAGGGCAAAAAGGAGAAGAAGTTCGACCTGCCCGATGTCGAGAACGAGGGCGCTACAATCAATGTTATCGAGGAGAATGGCACATACTACATAACCACCCGCAACAACCTTGACGAAACAACGGAGATGGGTTGCGCCATCGTACATCGCGGCAAAGTGTTCTTCTACGAGCGATACCTCTCTACCGACACCTGCATGCTCTTTGCCATAGACTGCAAGACGCTCGACGAGGGAGTGAACCGCGTAGTACTCTTTGTAAACGACAGCATACCGCTTGCCGAGCGCCAGTTCTTTGTCACACATACCGAGCCGCAGGAAAGCGACAATGCAACAGCCAAACTGCTTGTGACAAGCGACGGCGAGAAGATTGAGGATTTGAACATTGTACCGCACGGCAGGATAACACTCGACATTGAGCGCGAGGACGGCAAGCCAATAGGCAGCGGTACATTCTCACTCTCAGTGAGCGATGCAGACTACCGCCAGGAGACATCATACACCTACAACCTCTATACATACATGCTCCTTGGCTCCGAACTCAAAGGCTACATTCCCGACGCAGCACGCTACTTTGACCCTGCGAATGTGAACCGCGCCCGCGAGCTCGACCTCATCATGCTCACCCATGGCTGGACATCATACGATTGGAGCAAGCTAAGCCGTCGCGATGCCAAATTGGAGCAACCCGTCGAGCGCGGCATAACCATCAAGGGACGCTTTGTAAAGAAACGCCCCGACAAGCGTTTTGGAAAACTCGATAAGATAATTGTTACCAACAAGCCCAATGCAAACATAAAGTTCGACATAACATACAACGACAGCCTGCTAACGAAATACAATTTCAAGACCGATGCCAACGGCGAGTTCCGCATACAGACACGCGACTTCACCGGCAAGCGCGTTGCAAGGCTCATGGGGCCACGCTCATCATACGACAGCAGCGACAGCATCTTCGCTTTTGCTCTCGACCGTTACTTCTCGCCCGAGATGCGCCTCTACCACTATTGGGAGCGCAACACAGGCCTGCCCACCACACAGGAGGGATTGACAGCCGAAAGGGACAGCCTCATTAAAGTAAACCCGTTCGAGTACCTCATCTCGCAGGTGGAGGTTGTGTCGAAGAAGAAACGCGAGGCCAACTACCGCCCGCCACGAAGCGAAATGCGCTTCGATTTCCTCGACGAATGGGAGTATGCCCAGGATGTCACCTACCTTTGCAACGAGAAATCGGCCTACTATGGCGGCAATGAATGGCAATACGATTTTGCCGGCACAAACGGATTTACGAACTATGCCCCCACAGTAACCATCGGGGGTGCCGAAACTCTTTCGGCACTGGACCGTGCCGTTATGGCAGGCGGTGGCATATACAACAGTTCGTTCAGCGGATTCAAGCGTGAGTTGGGCAGCGGATTCCGTGCCGATGACGACGGCCACTACCGCATAAATGACCCGGCATTCCACAACACACTCACTGCTGCCGACATTCTGCGCAGCGCATTCTGGCGCCACAATCTCGACTGGTGCTACTGGATACAGTCAATGGTCATCGATGGCGAATACAGTTCATTGAGCACTCCTATACCCGACAGAGAGTATCTCGAAGGTGTTGAGCCACGCAAGATGATGAACTTCAAGGAGATTGTCATCCGCTCCGACGAGAATACCCGCAAACAGTTTGGTGGAGGAACGCGCATACTCAAGGCAACACACAAGAATAAAGGCAATATCGACTACAGAAGCTACTACGAAGGATTCTATGGACAGATGGGCATTAACTCAAGAAACAACAGCCTCAACGACGCGCCCGACGTTGTTGCATCGCCGGAGTACGGCAGTAGCTACATACAGGAAAATTTCGTTGCCAGCACTTCACTTGAAGTCAAGAGAACCATGGTCATAGCCGAGCCCACAAAAAGAATCGCACACAATGCCATACCCAACTATGTAGCCTGCTTCATCCCCAACACCCCCGAGGACGAGCAGAAAGGCCTGATACCGGAATATACCCAACGCGGCACCACACGCTACACAATGGTCTATGGCTACACCCAGAGCAAGCAGTTCTATTCGCCCGACTACAGCCGCATCAAGCCCGATGCCACCACAGCCGACTATCGCCGCACACTGCTGTGGTCACCCGACATCACAGCAAAGAACGGGCGCCTTACCGTCGAACTCTACAACAGCACATCGGCAAAAAGAATTGCTGTCGATGTCGAGGGATATGCCGGCGGCACATTCTACAGCAGCAGCGACATTGCAACACGCGGCGCCGACAAGAACGATACCGGCATTGACCACCTCACTATGCCCGAGACACCCATTGTAGGCATACACAACATCGACATCCTCGCCTTCTGCTTCAAGAAAACCGAGGAGGGCCGCAGCTTCTTCAAGCACCGCATGTACGACGAGGCATTCACCTGCTTCAACGAAGCATCGGCACTTGGCTACCCCGATGCCATCTACAACAGCGCAGTATGTTATATGAACGGCTACGGTGTTGAGTGCGACACCATCGAAGGCTTCAGGCGATTCCGCCGTGCCGCCAACACCGGGCACGACAGGGCACTCTACAACCTTGCCACCTGTTACCTCACAGGCATCGGTACTGCAAAGAACGACAGTCTCGCATTCATCTGTTACGACAGAGCCGGCCAAGCCGGATATGCCAAGGCACTCACCACTCTTGGCGATAGCTACCTCACGGGACGTGGCATAACACAGGATAGCACAATGGCCTATGAATACTACAGCCGTGCAGCAGCAAAGAACGAACCGCGCGCACTATACCTCATTGCAGAAAAATCGGCACAGGCCGACTCCCTGCTGTTGCTAAGCAAGAAAGAGCTACGCAAGCAAAGCACCATAGGCTATTACCAGAAAGCCGCCAAACTCGGCAACACCGATGCACAGTACAGACTTGCACAGTTCTATGAAGATGGCTACTATGTAAAGAAGAGCAAGAAACGCGCCTTCAACTGGTACCTGCACGCCGCCAACGGCGGACACCCGGAGGCTGCCGAAAAGGTTGCCCGCATGTACGAAAAAGGCAAAGGAACAAAACGCGACGACCAAAAAGCCGCCGCCTGGTACCGCATAGCCATGGAACACGGCAGCCAAACAGCCAAAGAAAAGATTGATTGGTACAATATGTTCAGGTTCTTTAATGAGTAACAAATATAAATTTCAAGAGATAATTATTTTTGAGAAAATAGTGTATTTTTGAGAATCATTGAAAAACTTCACATTAACTGATTATGAACAAATTAAGCATTATTGCATTATTGACAATCTTCTCTTTGTCGTGCTTGAATTCATCGGCCCAGTTTGACTCCAAGGTTTTCGATAAGCAGGTAAAGTTGACCGAATCACGCAACAGGCGTAAACCCAAAGGTGTAAGCAGGGGATTCAAGAAGCTGTATAAAAAGGAATATGGTCTGAATAAGGTGCAGTTACCTTTTAACTCTTTCACAAGCATTTATCCGGAGTTTTACGAGAGCTATTTCGGTTACCCTATTTTACTGCACAGAAATGACTATATAGGAACTTGGAGTAACCAGATTGTTCTGGCCTCATCGGACGGTGATTGTATAGTCTATATTCCGGTCATTAGCCGGTATGCCGATGCTTGGTTGAATAATAATATTTCAGACGTCAAGGAATTAGTTGCGGTGGATGTCGTGTGCAACAGGGATGATATAAACTATTGGCAAGTAAAGATTTCCGAGGACGAAATCAACAGAATAATCGATGAGAATGTAACGGTGTACGAAGATGACTCACACACCGCACAATGTGGAGCCGATGCAATGCTGCTGTGCAAATTCCCATACAGAGAAAAAATCTGCACTAATAGTAAAGAGGGCTATATCTCCATCCACGAGGAGTACCCCCACTACTATACTCTCATTATTTACAAGGAAGGTCACAAGCCCATTAAAATACACATATTCGTTACCGACAAAGGCCTTGACAAGATAGACAGCTACCTATCGGATATATGTGGCTCTTTGAAGTTTTAGACAAACTCAAAGCGATAAACATATAATAAATGTTTTAAAAAGGTTGTACGTCGTACAACCTTTTTATTGTTAATACAAACAGAAAGAAGAAATTAAATATAGTAAAAATTGAACGGATGTTCTTTTCACCGTCATTGTTTCAATTCTCTTTGTAACATAAATTTAACACTCCTGCAATGAACACTAAATCCAAAATCGCGTTATTTGTAGAAAAACATTTATCTGCAACAAGTTTATGGAAACAACAAAAATCATTGCAGCGGCATTGCTGCTTTTCTCTGGTATCGGTGCTCATGCACAGGAGACAGAAAATGAGCCAAAGGGCAAGGCCATAGTACAGATATACACAAATTTCCACAGTGGGTTCGGTGTGGTGAATGATGACCGTGGCTTTGAACTCGACCGCAGCTATTTGGGCTATGAATACTCATTTGGCAAAGGCGTGAGCGTGAAGGGCGTGCTTGACATCGGCCAGTCAAAGAACATCGACGATTACCACCACTTCGCCTACATAAAGAACGCACTGGTCAAATGGAATATCGGGAACTTTACCCTGCAGGGCGGTATGATTGGAATGACACAGTTCAACTACCAGGAGAAGTTCTGGGGCTACCGCTATATCTACAAGTCGTTCCAGGACCAGTACAAGTTCGGCAGCAGCGCCGACCTAGGTATCTCGGCATCATACAGCTTTGCGCCATGGATTGAGGCCGACGTTGTCATTGCCAACGGCGAGGGTTACAAGGTTGTTCAGGTAGATGACGGACTGCTCTACGGCCTTGGCACCACCATCAAGCCATTCAAGGGAATGTCACTGCGTCTCTATGCCGGCCTTAACGAAGGTGTTGATGACCAAAAGGACATCATCAACTATGCAATGTTTGCCGGCTACAAGCACAAATACTTCTCGCTTGGCGTGGAGTACAACATCATACGCAACAACCGCCGTGTTGAGGGGCAGAACCTCTATGGTTTCTCAATGTACGCAACGGGCACCATCAACAGTTGGCTCGACCTCTATGCTCGCGCCGACGGCCTCATGTCGAGCAACGACTGGAACAAGGATAATGACGAGGTTGCCATCATTGCTGGCGCACAGTTCAAGCTTGGCAAATATGTGAAGATAGCGCCCAACTTCAGGATGAGCATCCCAAGCGCCGACGGCGCAAGCAACCGCTACTACGGCTACATAAGCTGCTGCTTTGGGATGTAAGTTTGTCGTCCTGAGTGTAATGAAGAATCTACGAAACTGTTCTTCTTAAGTGTAAGAGTAGTTGGCGCGTAGCGACTGAGGATATTGAACATTATCCAACTTTTGGTTTCTTTGCCTGCAAGTGCCACATATTGTGCCCCAGGAACGTTGTGGCATTCACGCGCTCAAAGCCCAGTGAATTATAAAGAGCCTCGGCACGCGGGTTTTCAAAATCAACTATAAGCCCCACTCTTTCGTGCCCTGCGGCAAAAGCCCTGTCACGTGCAGCAGAAAGCAACGCACCACCCACTCCGCGACCACGCCACTGCGGCAACACCGCAAGCGAATCGAGATAGAACTCCCCGGCCGATGTCTCGTCCTCAACCGGGCGCACACTGCCGAACTTCTCAATCATAAGCTCATACAGCGGTTTACGCAGCTCCTCCAACCGCGCACCATCGTAGCCAATTATGGCTCCAACAACAATATCCTCAACCTCGGCCACCAACGCGTTGCGGTAGCTGTACTGCGAAACCTCACGCACCGCCAGCTCGGCAAAAATCGAAGCCAATGGGTGCGTATCGTCATAATGCAGCGCCATAAGCACCACCCTGCCCACCAACGGCGCATCCGCCGCCACCGCCTCGCGTATCTTTATATCTGTTCGCTCCATACAATTCTTAATTACTGTTCTCACTCCAACAATGGCAATATTTCCCTTTCAAATATATCCTTTGCTATTATGCGGTAATGCGGTTCATAATGCTCGTTGTAGAGACGGCTATGGTGCACGGCATAGTGCCCTGCTGCGAGCATATCCTTTATTGCCTTGGTATCGGCATCGTAACCTGGCAACTGCAATTCCATTGCGGCAATCACGCTCTCAATCTGCGCCCACTCCTGTACCCATGCCTCGACTTCAGAGGGTTGCACTGCACGCACGCTGCGCAGGAATGCCGACAGGAGCGCATCCTGCTGCACCTTGCCGCTTGCAACGGCTGCGAGCGACACGCGGTAATAGTTGCCGTTGTAGCCTGTGGGTTCGTACAACAGCACGTCCAACCTCTCCACCTTCGCAAGCTCGCCACGCAACCATGCTGCAGCCTGTGCGCTGTCGGGCACAGCATGCCCCGGCCCGAAATTGTCCTGGAAGAAACTTTTGTAGATGTCCTGCAGCGTGGAGTGTGGATAATCTGCCATCATACGCTCAACTGCCGAGCGTACATTGGCCGCATCAACGCACTTTGTCTGCGCGTGGGCGCAGACAAACGCAATCAGTAACAGCAGTGTATTGACAAGGCGTTGCATCACTTGTCAATGCTGCGCAGTTCATACTCTCTTGAGCCAAGGCCAATGGCCGCAGAGTGCTCAAGGATGTGGATGCCGTGACGCGAGTTTATGCGCTCAATGAGAGCTGCTGCGTCATCACCCTCGCTCGATGGGTAGTTGAACACAAGATCGACACAAGCCTGGTCGAGCGCTACAGGGTCAAGCGATGCAAGGATGCCGACATCCTTCATTTCGGGGTCGGCAGGGTGTGCATTGCAATCGCAATCGACCGAGAGGTTGTTCATCACGTTTATATAAATCATGCAACCCTCGAAGTAGTCGTGCACCGACTGCGCCGCAGCAGCCATGGCCTCAATGAACTTGTCCTGCTCGGCAGTGTGTTTCCAAATCTGCTCCTTCTCCTCAATGGCACCGGCCGAGTGGATGTAGGCCTTTCCGTTAGCCGAAGCAATGCCGATTGACTGGTTCTTGAGCACACCTCCGAAACCGCCCATCGCGTGCCCTTTGAAGTGGGCAAGGTTAACCACCCAGTCATAGTTGAGCAGGTTGGCGCCCACAATGTTATACTTTATGTGGGTTGTATCCTTTACAGGGATTCTTGTCTCGGCAGTGCCATCGAGCAGGTCAATTGGTGCAATGGCGGCAAAGCCATGATCCTCGAACACCTTCAGGTGGCTCTCGGTCTCATAGCGTGGACCGGTATATGCAGTGTTGCACTCCACAATGGTACCGTTCACCTTGCTCACAAGGTCCTTGATTAGCGAAGGCTGCAGGAAGTTGTTGCCGCCCGGCTCGCCTGTGGAAATCTTAACGGCCACCCTTCCCGTGGGGACAACGCCAAGCGCGTCATATACCCTTACAAGCCCCTCGGGCGAAATGTCGGTTGTCATATAGACGACAGGCTTTTCAGCCACAGCCTCAGCGGCAGGTGCAGCCTCGTTCTTATTCACGGCCTTATTGCCACATGCAACGCAAGCCATTGCCACTGCTACAATAAAAAATAGTTTTCTCATATTCATATTTGTGTTTTGTTTTATCCGTTCAGGTTTAAGTTAAACCCGCTAACACTCGCTATGCAATCTGCAAGTTTAACTTGCATTGCACTTGCTTAACAGCAGCTTTAATCACACTTCGTGTGCTTGAACCTGCTCACGCTCGGCATAGTAAAAGTAAACTTTTCCTCTGCTGTTAACTCCGTTGATTTTTCGTTCGCTCACTACAAAAGTTAAAACAAGTTTTACTTTCGTTCGTTTAATTGAAAAATTCGCTTAACCGCAGCTTTAATCACACTTCGTGTGCTTGAACCTGCTCACGCTCGGCATAGTAAAAGTAAACTTTTCCTCTGCTCTCGCTTAACCGCAGCTTTCCGTTTTCACCTTTAAATCATCCGCAATGGAAATAGCGCTGCACAAGCTTGAGCATCTCGTCGCGGTTGTCACCGATGTCGGCTCGCAGTGTGCGGTCGTCATATGAGCGCAGGCGCTTTATTATGCCGTCAATCATAGCAGGGCTGAAGACATTATACTGCTCAAAGACTGCGCGTTGGCGCTCCAGGCAGTCGGCACTCGCAGCGCAACTGTCGGGTAGCTGCTCAAGCATTGCCAGCTTCGCCTCGTTCTCCTTTTGGTGGATATTCACGTTCACATATGTGCGCTCGGCAATCTCAAGTGCATTCTCCAGTTCAAATCCGTGACGGCAAGCCACAGCCAGGCCGGCGATGAGCTGATAGAGGTCGGCCGAGCCGTCGGGTGAACGCATCTCCACGGTCTGTTTCATCGTAGTGTCGTAATTGCTTTCGCCCTCCAACGGATTGGCAATGCGGCACATGTCGCTCTTTGCAGCCCAACCCAGCGGCACACGCACCAGCACCGAGCGGTTGCGGTCGCCCCAACAGATGTTTGTTGGTGCCTCCTGGTGTGGCACAAGGCGGAAATATGATGTGGGGTTAGTGTTTCCAAATGCAGTTATCGACGGAGCAAGCACCATCATGCCGGCAATGGCACGGCGCGCATTCTGCGACAGCTTACCCTCGCCGTCGAGCATCACGTTCACGCCGTCATTCATCAGGCGCATGTGCACATGCAGGCCCGAGCCGGCCTTTCCGGCTGTGATCTTGGGAGCGAAGGTCACATCATAGCCATACTTGTAAGCGAGGTTGCGTATTATCCACTTTGCAATCATCAACTGGTCGGCAGCCTCCTCGGCCGGTACAGGCAGGAACTCAATCTCGTTCTGCTCATAGACCATGTCGTCAATGGTGAAGTTGCCCACCTCGGAGTGACCGTACTTTATCTGTCCACCGGCCTGTGCAATATAAGCCATGCACTCGGTGCGGAAATCGTTGAACTTGGCATATGGTGCCGACTCATGATAGCCCTTCTGGTCTGTCGCATGGAACATTCCGCTATCGGGAGCAATCACATAATACTCCAGCTCGCCCATCGCCTGGAACTGCAGGCCCGTCACCTCGTTGAACGCACGGCACGCCTTGTGCAAGGTATTCTCGGGCGAGCTCTCCAATGGTTCGCCGTCCTTGTTGAAGTATGAGCATAGCATTGACAATGTAGGTATCTCGGCAAACGGGTCAACGAACGCAGTGCTGAAACGTGGCAGCACATAGAGGTCGCTGCTGCCGGCCTCTATAAATGGGAAGAGCGACGAGCCGTCGACGCGCTCGCCACAGGTGAGTATGGCATCAAGATATGCAGCACTGTTTATCACAAAGTTCAGTGTCTTGAGCCTGCCGTCACCCGCCGGGTACATAAAGTTTACCATCCTGATGCCGTTCTCCTTTATGTAACGCACTATGTCGGCCTTTGTAAACTCACGACAAGGCTTTCCCAGAAAAGCCACCACCCTGTTAGGGCTCATATCCAATGATGTATCCATAAGAACAAATATTTTATAATCACAAAAAACAACAGTGTAGCAACCCACTCTGTCATACCGCAAAGTTATCCATTTAATCAATATAACAAAGCTTTGGAAGGAAAATATGAATATTTATCACTAGATTTGCAAAGGTCAAAATCACTAGGACTGTCATGAGAAAATACCTATTCATTTTATTGGCCCTTTTACCCATATTCACAATGGCACAATCAAGGATATACAAAGGCAACAGCACCTATAGCGGTAACATACTCTACACCTTTGATGGCAAGCACCTTTACAAGGGCAACAGCACCTACAGCGGCAACATACTCTACACCTATGATGGCAAGCACCTTTACAAGGGCAACAGCACCTACAGCGGCAACATACTCAGCACCTTCGACGGCCAGTACCTGTACAAGGGCAACAGCACCTATAGCGGCAACACACTCTATACCTTTGATGGGCAATACCTGTACAACGGGCGAAGCACATACAGCGGAAACGTGCTCTACACCATTGACGGCAAGCATGTCTACAGCAGCCGCAGCACCTACAGCGGAAACATCCTCTACACCATTGACGGCAACATACCCATCGCGGTGCTTGTGATGCTGATGTAAAAAACCGGGGTTCAACTTCGTATCGAAGTGAACCCCGGTTGTATATTCTCAGGACAAGCGTAACGCCGAAATTTGCTTTTTAGTCATTTAATTTATCCCTTACGGGCATTAATAATATATATTCCCGTCATTGCCAGCAGTGCCGCGAAAAGATATTTCCAATAGAACGGTTCGTGAAGGCAAAGGCACGATGTCACAGCGCCCACCACAGGAATCAGCGAATTGAATATTGCCACCTTGCCCACGGGGTTACAGCTGAGCAGTTTGTTATAGAGCGTGAAGCCAAGAGTCGAGATGCATATCAGCAGGAACAATATCCCCACTCCAGCAGCGGTTATCGATGGTAACGTACCGCCAAGCAACAGACCTGGCAACATCAGCAACACACCACCTATCGCAAGGCTATAGCCCGTAGCCACAAACACATTGGCCCGACGGCCAAGCCCCCTTGTCATTAACCCGGCAAAGGCCGAACACACCGCGTTCAGTATTATCATACCATCGCCCATGAATGTAAAGCCACTTCCCGCGCCACCGCCAATGTTAAGCACCATAATACCGGTAAAGCCCACAACGCAACCAATTATTTTGGCCGGAGTGAGCTTGTCGCTCTTGAAGAACGCACATGCCAACAGCACCAGCGTGAACACACCAAGCGAGTTGAGGATTGCCGCCCTCGCGCCTTCGCTGTGCGACAGGCCAATGTAGAAGAATGCATAGTGTATTGTAGTGTTCAGCAGCGCGTAACCCACGAGATATCCCCAGCCCGATGGTTTGTTGACTCTCAGGCTCAAGCCTTTGGACAGCGCTATGGCAAGCACTATCAACCCCGACAGCGTGAAGCGCACGCCGGCAAACAGCATCTTGCTCGCGGTCATCTCCTGCGTGATACCGAACTCGCCGAAACCCAATTTAATCAACGGATAGGCCCAACCCCACGCAGTCGCAGCAGTGAGTGCAAAAAGCGCCACCCACACCGGACGCTGAAAGATAGAAACCTTTGATATTGTATTCTCGCTCATATATCCCGATTTTGCAGGCAAAGGTAGCAACAAACGAGCAAGAAATATGAAGCTTGCTTCAATATTTTTTACAGCGAGTGCAGTCTATCTTATTTAAAGGTAACTAAAGGCGAGTGAAGAACAAAAACAAATTTATTTGATTTTTTTATTCCGAGCCGCCATCTACCTTATCTAAAGGTAGCAACAAACGAGCAAGAAATATGAAGCTTGCTTCAATATTTTTTACAGCGAGTGCAGTCTATCTTATCAAAAGGTGCAACAAACAGGCAACAATCCAAAGCCAATTTTAAAAAGCAATCGCGGCAAAACATGTTTTTCACAATGCATTTGGTGGAGTTTCAATAAAAACATATAACTTTGAAAAGGGGTGCATTATGTTGATGATATAAAAGAGAATTATGAGTAGATATAAAAACAGTCAGTATATACGTCAAGAAGATCTGATAAATAATTCGGACATCTTCAGTGGAGACAAAGGCAATGGGTATTTTATGGGTAAGCCAAGGCATTTTGTTCTTAAAGATGGAATGAATAACCTCTATGAGCCCATCCGTAATGATGTAATCAGGTATTTCAAGGATAATAAAATTTCGTGGTGGGGAGGAGACAAGCCTTCTGGCCACACCCTGTCTTCACAAATCGCTTGCCTAAATCATCTCTTTGCCATAATGGGCGACAAAGAGGCTGTGCTAGCCATGCTTAATGGAGTTAGAGATGAGTTCAAAGAAGTTCTTTCCGTACAATGTGATGCAGCCCCGCAATATATCGGTTTTGAGGTAGTATCAGAAGAAGATCCTTTGAACGAAAAAGCATCTACTCGAGGTTCAAACTGCACCTCTGTGGACGCTTTCATATATGCGAAGCACAAAGACGACAGCATCTGGCTTATCCCCATAGAATGGAAATATACCGAGCATTATGCTAATTTGGACAAATCAAATGAGGATAGGCAAGGCGAGGAAAAAGGGAGCAATGGAAAGGGACAAGAGCGCGTGCGAAGATACTCAGCTCTAACCGATGCATCATTACAGCTTAAGAGCCTTGACTCGTATTATGGGTCGATATATTATCAAGAGCCCTTCTACCAACTTATGCGACAAACTCTTTGGGCTGAGAATGTTGTAAAACTTAAGGAAGAAAAACTCAAAGCTGATAATTACATGCATATACATGTCATACCTTCAGCCAACAAAGACCTTCTTGATAAGAAGTATTCTGTGTCTGGCATGGGTATGGAAGAGACCTGGAGAAGTATGCTAACCAATCAAAGCAAGTACATTATAGTTGATCCACAAAAATTATTAGAACCGATAAAAGACAAATACCCCCAATTGGTATCGTATCTTAAGAAAAGATATTGGTAACTGCTTTCAAAAAACAACAATTATGCTTGCATACACATACATAGAAAAAGGAAAGTTCGCTTTGGTGGAAAAGCCGAAGCCTACATTGATAGAACCAACCGATGCCATTGTTCGTGTGACGATGAGTAGCATCTGTTCAAGTGACCTGCATATCAAGCATGGAAGTGTGCCTCGTGCGGTGCCTGGCATTACCGTTGGACACGAAATGGTGGGAGTGGTCGAAGAAGTAGGCTCTGGGGTTACGAATGTAAAGCCGGGCGACCGAGTGACGGTAAATGTAGAGACCTTTTGCGGCGAGTGCTTTTTCTGCAAGAATGGCTATGTGAACAATTGTACCGACCCGAATGGCGGTTGGGCATTGGGCTGCCGTATCGATGGCGGACAGACAGAATATGTGCGTGTGCCTTTGGCCAATCAAGGGCTGAACCGTATTCCCGATAGCGTGACCGATGAACAGGCTTTGCTGGTGGGCGATGTCTTGGCCACCGGCTTTTGGGCGGCTCGTATTTCCGAGATAACCAAAGACGATACCGTCTTGATAATAGGAGCGGGGCCTACCGGAATATGTACCTTGCTTTGCGTCATGTTGAAGCAACCTAAACGCATTATCGTGTGCGAAAAGTCGGAAGAGAGACACCGCTTTGTGCAAGAGCATTACCCCGAAGTATTGCTTACTACTCCCGAAGAATGTGAGGATTTCGTAATGACCAATAGCGACCATGGTGGAGCCGACCGAGTACTCGAAGTGGCCGGAACCGATGATACCTTCCGTTTGGCGTGGGAGTGTGCCCGTCCGAATGCCATTGTAACGGTGGTTGCCCTTTATGACCAACCGCAAATTCTTCCTCTTCCCGACATGTATGGCAAGAACCTCACCTTCAAAACTGGTGGTGTAGATGGATGCGATTGCGAGGAAGTCCTTCGCCTGATTGAGCAGGGAAAGATTGATACCACTCCGCTCATCACGCATCGCTTCCCATTGAGTGAAATAGAAGAAGCCTATCGTATTTTTGAGAATAAATTGGATGGGGTGATAAAGGTAATAATTGCATAAATTTCAATAAATAATTATAAGTGTATATTGGCTAGTAAAAAAGGAGTATTACTCCTTTTTGTACAATATGACAATTGGTCGCCCACTCTTCTGTAATATTAATGAAACTGTTGGACTATCAGTTTCCTATATGCATCTTACAATTCATTATAATAGTATAGATGTGGAAAAATCTAAAAAGTGCATTTGTGGAATTTTTCCATGTAAACAGAGTAATTAAATATATGGTATTCAATTACTATAATGCTATACTTTGGGAGCTTTTTTATGTCATGAGATTATATATTGAAACCAAATTCGCTACAATGTCTAATTTTTTAAACTCATAAAAATCAGTTCGAAAATATCATTAAAATCTTCAGTGTTAACTCCGTATATAGCGATTTCCTTTTTTAATATATCTTTGCATTCTTCTATGTAGTCTTGAGCGTCTTGGGAAAGATTTGATTTGAGAATTTTATCCCATTCAAATTCTTTCTTTTCTTCCCTATGTATTGTAAACCATAATGCCCCCCATATTAATGATGAAATCCCAAATAATGCTCTCTCTACTTTAACTTTATGTAGCATAGTCTTGTCAATATCAGGAATGGCTTTATCGAATGTAATAGCAGAGTAATTGAATGTCATTAATGATTCTTCTAATGGTTTTAAAATGTTTTTTTCATATGATGTTATTGACAACTTGCAATGATTCAAACGTGATAATTCACCTTGTTCACTTTCAACATTTATATGTAAATAGGGAACTCCCTTATGTGGTAAATCTAGTCTCGCAGCTAATGCTTCACCATTCTCAAATGTAAAATATACCTTTATTCTGGTGGTATTATCATCTGCACCTCTGTATGATACCTCTACTTTATCATTTAATGGCGTTTGCTCGACTATTATATGATGAATAAAGATGGTTTGGACGTTTTGGAGAAGGCAGTGAGCAAAATGATAAAATGAAGAATGCACAGCTTTTGGTAAAGATGGACATGAAATTATTTGAAGCAAACATGCCCAAAATGATAAATAGCGACATTGACATGCCAATTCTTGCATTCTTACTTTATAAACAGTCTCGAATTTATCTTTATTAGGTTTCGAAATTTCTGAGGCGATTAAATATCCAAATCCTCTTAAATCTCTTACCCATTCTAAATTAATTAAGCAAGGTCTACAATGGACATTATAATCAAAATCATCATTATCATAATGCAAATTGAAAAAATAAAAACTTATTTCATTATTAATAAAAATGAATGTATTAATCAATGAATCAGTTAAATTTATTATTTCATCAGTCTCTGCAGTTTTAAAGTCTATTTTTTCTAATTTATTGAAAATATTCTGAAGATTAAATAAGTACAAATAGATTAAATGATTGGGAAGCATGAATTTATGATTATTGATAACATAAGTCGTTGTTTTAAAGATTTCGCTCTTAATTTTGAAAAACGGTATCCCTTTCTTACTTCTGCAGAAAGCATTTAAATTCTCCCAACTTTCATATTCCTTGGGTAATGGAATAAAAGACAGTAAACCTATGTTTTTTTCGTTAAATTGTTCATTAACCATATCCTTAATGATAGAGGCCATCACTTGAATTTGAGGGATAGTTGCATCATTACCTGTATAATCAATAGTAAAATCGTATTCCATATCTCCTAAAGCTCTTTTTTATATACAAAAAAATACTATTCTCATCAATTTAGATATTCTTATTTAATGAATTTGCGACAGAATTAAGAAAGTCCTTCGCTTTATTGAATAAGACAATATTGACACCACTCCACTCATCACGCATCGCTTCCCTTTGAGTGAGATTAAGAAGCCTATCAAATCTTCGAGAATAAGTTGGATGGAGTAATTAAGGTGGCAATAGTCTGATATATAGTAAATAATGATTATGTAATTATATAAGTATATAGTTATGTAATTATATGTTGATATATCTTAACAAGGAGTAGAAACAGAGTGATTACTACTCCTTAGTTTTTTATAAGCGCATCGAATATTGGATGTGTCTTTTACAAATGCAGTACTAGCCGAATTTGTTCAAAATATGCTCTGAATCGAAAATTGCATTTCTTAATAGATTCTGCACGATTTCGGGCATTTTTCAGTATATTGTGAGTTTTGATATGATATGAAATTCACATAGCAAATTATAAAAAAATCACAATATATCTGACATAAATTTAATTCTTAACTATTGTATTGTTATATGGCAGTATGATTCTGGTCAGATTATAAATAGGAAAGGTGGTAAACACATTTCTATCTTCATCCTTCATTTGGGTCACTATGTATTCTGCAATGTCAGTATTATCTAAAAGAATATATGCCGCTGTTTTAATCATTAGGTCATCAAACTGAGTTAACTCTAATAGAGTACTTTTTTCTTCATCAGTCAATGGCCGCAGTCTTTTCTTGATTTGTAGCTCATTTATATGATGAATGTTTACTAAAGTTGAATCCTCATTTCTATCCATAAGCCACTGAGCAAATAAGAGTGAAACATTTAATATATGTTCTCTTTTAGCAATAAGTGATTTCATTAATAATTCATCAGATGCTTTAATCATCTCTAATAAATCGAGATTTGCTTGCACCAACACTCTTCTATCAATTGATGTGTATTTTTCGTACGAATCAATAATCTTATCGTATGGGATATTATCGAACATAACATATCCCTTTTGTTCAAGCCATGAAAATGGTGGAACCTGAAATGGAACCTCGCCATTTCCGCTAGTTACCTTTATATTCGAACTCTCAAAGAAATCATCTATATAATACTTTCCGTTGTCATCACTATGGCTACTTAATAGCAAACATATATTTGCTATATCCAATCTAAAAACGTCATTTGGGTTATTCAAACTGATAGATTGATGTTCAATCAATGTTGTATACAACTTTTGGATTGATATATTATCGTCTTCATCAAACTCATTATAATCAATTGGGGTTATGACATTAAGAACCTTCATTACCTGTGCATGTTTCTTAAAGTCCTCTATTTTATTTTCGATATGAGATAGAATTTGTGTATCTACAGAAGAATTTAAGTCAAATGAATGTTCTCCAAATTTAATGTGCTTCTCTTTGAGTATCTGTAAATATATTGAATATGCTATAATGTATTGTTCCGTCGTTTTAGAAATAACATTTATTGTTACATTGTTTTCTTTAATCGATGGATCATTATTTATTTTTAGTGATAATAAACCAGGTATTTCGTATGTTGTAAACTGTTTAGAGATACTATGGTTATATGATTCACTAACAATGATGTCATTGATACTTACAGTTTCTTTCTTGGTTGATCTTATCTCAGGAAAGTAAATTGTCATACGACCATTGCCTAAAGGAATTTCTGCACCCTCTTTAGTCTTCACATAGATAAATGATTTGAACCCCTCAAAAATATCTTTTGCGAAATTTTCCTTCTTTCCTTGTAAAGAAAAGCCCCATTGGTATTCTTGTGCATTTTGGATATCTTCAATCTTTAATTCATCCTTATTGGCAAAACTTTTCTGCTTAATGCAATCCTCCATAAAACCTGCCAATTGTATGGAAACTACATATTTATTATCATCCAGAGAATCAAAAGAATATGTTTTTGTCTTTTGATCTTCCTTTAGACTTGATAATTCTGTCCTAATCTCGATGGGAGCCATCATCTTATAAAATATTCTCGATGCCCCATCTTCTTTCACTTCTACTACAAAAAAGACAAATCCTTCGCTACGAGAATTTTTCAAGAAAACAGTTTCCACAGGAAAACTTTCCTTTTCTTCAAATTCGTCAACTTGCTTTCCTTTAATTTGTATACGTAAACTTCCGACATAGTTTGCTCTAATATCTTTCTTTCGCTTATAGATATTCAAAAAGCCATCCCAATCAGGAGTTTTATCATTCTCTTGAATTTGGGGTGATATAAGTTCGCAGGTGTTGAAATATCTTTTTACAGCACCTGTTGCGAGTTCTTCTATGTCCTTTTTACTCAACATTGATATTGATTAGGTTATATTTATTAAGTTTATCTACAATTTCCTTATCTGCAGGCAACCATTCAACACTATCGAGCGATTCTACAGTAAGCCAACGCGCGGACATATGCTCTCTCAGCTCTATCTCTACCGATTTCACACTACATAAATAGCAGTGCATTGTTAGGTGAAATGACGGATAGTCATAGTCTGTTGTACAGAGAAATTTGTCGATGGTTATATCTATGCCAAGTTCCTCTTGTATTTCTCGCTTGAGAGCAGATTTAGAGAGACAGAGGTGTCTTGTTGATCACATTTTCCATAAAATAAACCATATCCTCTGAAGTATATTCAGTCGGCTCTTGCTCATCAATCTTTATAGAGTAATGTCCATCTGTTCCATACCATTCAATAAGGTAATTGTGTCCATCACATTCTAACTGGAAGGCATGTTCATACTCACCCTTAGAATCATGTAACTTAAACATCTTTTCGTCAAACTTATTTTTCTTGCAAAGATTTCTCAGATATACAAGAATAGGGTCAAAGCAATGACTGTCTCGTGTCTTGCGTTGAGCCATAATAACATGTCCATTATGAGAGTATATACGTTTGTTCCATGCCTCGTCAAGTATTAAGTTATTCTTGATTATACATTGAATCCAAACAGGTGCATCAGCCTGTTTGTCTTGTATTGTTGCCAACAAAAAGTCTTTTGCTGATAATTCATTATATGACTCCATCCAAAGGTCAATCAGGGCTTTGATGTTTGCTCCGTATGCCTGACCTTCTTTTGTGTGTTCACGCATATAACGTTTGAAACTGTTATCACGGTCTTTGTTGTATTGGAACAATCTGTTACTCTCTTTCCAGCAATATGGTGCAAAGACAAGCATTGCTGTATAATAAGTCTGACTTTCATCTTTCATGCAATCAAGCAACTGTAGTAATCTGTTACTATATTGTTTGAAGGAATCTAGATTGTTGTCTGCCCAGTTCAGAAGACAACGGACTTGTCCCCAAAGGTATGGATGTTGCTCTACTTTGTCAAGTTCTGTTTCCCATATATCAGAATTGTCCAGGATAAGTTTCGCTTTCAGACGTTCTTCTGCCAGTGATTGATTGTCCAGTCTTTGGTATGTCTTTTCTGAGGACTTCAGGAATTTCTTGACAACCATTTTGTCCAATTCTATATCAAGGCTATTACTCTTAACAAAATCAGACAGGTCAATAGCCATTTGTTTCAAGCTAAGAGTAGCTTCCTTGGAGAACTGTATTTTATCAATACGCTGGTTGTTATTATCATTCAGTAAGATGTTACGAGTTGTGCGAACCCAATCCTGAAGGTTTTTCAACCAAAAAATGTGATTATTTTTAGCAAAATACCAAGCCATAGCTTCGCCTTCCATCTTTTTTGTTTTTACTATAGGGAAGGCGCGAAGATACAATAGCATTGCATAGAATGTTAATTCTACGTCGTTCGGTACCTTTGTTTCCAAGAATGAGTCAAAGAGAGAACGTTCGTCCTTGTCAATATGGCTTATCTCTGGTAGCAAGTATGAAGTCTCATAGTAAATATCATTACTATCCTTGTAAATCAAAAGATTCATATCATCTATCAATCTTTTGAAATTCAAAACCAAAGATGATGATGGGACAGTAATGTGCTGCTCATCGCTACGAAGATCGGTTAAGCTATCGGTATAGGCAAAAAGCAGATTGTCGATTTTGGATTCTTCAAGATTGTATGATGCCTCTGCTAGATTCTCTTGTATATTCTCGTTCTCAAACAACTGAACGGCAATTAGTCTAAGCAACAGTTTCTTAAACTGAAGTTCAGAGAGTTTAGCTGCCTTTAATCTGGTTTTCTTTCTGTCCTCTGGTGCAACACTCTCTGTGTCAAGAATTGCTTGTCTTGCATACTTGTGCCAGAACAGGTCAATCCATGCGCCGTCCATCAAGGTACGCCACATCTCTTCATCCTGCTCAGATGCGAGTGGAATATCTTGTTCATCCTTTTCCTTTTGCTGAATTTGCAGTTCCTCTTCAAGTGTGGATTTCAGTTTGTCGAAATCAGAAAGTTGCTTGCCGCGAGCATTCATCTTGATAAACAATTCATTTGACAACCCAAATTCTCCCAGATTGAGTAGATTGAACGTAATGTGTTCGAGATTCTGTCGGCATACATTCATATCCATCTGCCAGTCATCTCCCATCTCATTGAAAATTGCATCTATCATTACAAGCATAGAAAGGATTGTAGGGTCGTATTTCCATTCCCATTTGAACCAATCTCTTCCTTTTACAATAATAGAAGGTGTTGTCTTCTTGTTCTGAGCTTCTGTGACAAACTGCATTGCTTCGTGCTGTACAAGTTCATCGCAAAATTCATCTGAGGTGTTTCGTGTTTCGTATGTAAACACAGAATGCTTCTTGTCACCGGAAACACTTAGTTGCACACCCATCATCCAATGAAGTAGGAAGAGGGTAGTAAGTCGCTGTTGTCCATCGAGGGGCTCAAAAGCATTGTTTTGGTTGCTTCCATATACGAAATCAAGTTCAGTAGCAGATCGTTTACCCTTAACTACAAGCAGGAGGGTATGCACGAACACCTTACGGATTTCGTCAACCTTTTGACTCTGTCTGCCTTGTGCATAATCGCGCTGAATCTTTGGAATACGCAACTTGCCTTGTTTCAACAAGTCATTGAAACTATATTTCTTTAAGTTGTCGCTCATGACTGAACCTCCTTTTCTTCTACAATTACTGAATCAAAAATTGGATCTACTGCTTCGTGCATAGCATTCATATAACCTTCTCTGTCACTACTGTTCCATCGCATCGTGTCAAGGTATGATGACTCATTATTGCTGTCTGTGTAGTATTTCAGGAACAAGTTACGTGTACACAAAGGAATAAAACGATCTCCCAATCTGTCATTCTTAACAATGCAGTAGCGTTTGTAAGCAAATGGAGCATCCTTATATTCTCGGTTTGTGGCGCTGTCGAGCAAAGTAAGATTGCTTAGATAATCTTTTTTCTTAGTGGTAAGATCCACCTCAGAGTCGTTCTCTCCAGATTCGGCAGAATAGAACTTGTTGATAGTCTGATAGAAGGCTCTGTACCTATCAACATTCACCTTTGAACGCTCTGTGAATTCGACAATCAAGTTCTGGCATTCATTTGCCAGTTCTTTTGCACGATCAGTATGCTCCATGTTAAGAATAAAATTCACATTCTTCATCCATCGCATACGGTCGTCATATTCCTGCAATGTCGCATCGTTCTGTGAATCCACATGCTCTACATCCCAATTTTCCTTTTTGTATTTGTCAAAAGCGAATCTTACGTTCTGTCCTCTACGGCAGCATTCGACGTTGAATAGCAACAAAACACGTGGTACGTACTCAGACTTGTATTCAAACTCATCGATCGTATCCTTCTTGATGTACCTGTTGTCTTGCTTGAAACGATCCATCATCTTCTTGCGTAGCGATAGCATCGTATCTTCTACAGTCCATTCGTATTCTGGTTCTGTTAACTTGCGATTACGTTTCTCTGTTTCCAGATGATTGTATATCTGCAAAGGAGTGAAGCCGATTGCTACTAGATAACCAACATAGTGATAATACAAATTATCCTCATACCATGCTACAAGCCTGTCAAATGTCTTTCTTACTTGCTTCCATGCATCTTGCATATTTTTGATGTCATCTGACCAGTCACTAACGAACTGTTCGTTGGTGTTGTTCCTTTCCTGGTCACGGCAGAAGTCATATAATTTCTGGAACTCACGATACGAGTAATCGGTGTCCTTCTCTTCATCACGGCAGGTAACAAAGTCGAACAATACATCTATACGAGTTTGTGTGCCTCTGTTGTCATCACTTATAAAGTACCAGAAGTTATCATCCTGGAATTTGCGTTCCATCTCGTTCCACTCCATAGATAGCTGTTCTGCTGGTAACTTGTCCTCGTTGGCACGCAGATCATAATCCATGATAAAGAGAGCCTTAATGAGTTCAGAACTTGTCAGAGAAATTTTACCCTTATTGAGACGGTTGAAGATATTTATGCTGACTAAATCCTCGCTATCTTCTTCAATTGCATACCATATAATCTTTACTTGTCGCTTTTGGTCATACAATAGTGCTCCTGTAAAGTTGTTCAGATTCTGCTTGTTCTTTGTCTGTTCCTTAAACCAGTCGTCTATAATCATTTTGGCTTCAGATAAGTAATAACTGTCGATGTTTTCGGCTGCTTGGGGATTATCGAAATCCAACTGGGGGCGATTAGTATAAACAATGTCATAAAGAGAGTCTTGATACATTTCTCTTTCGTCCTCGCCTAATCGCTTCATCAATCTCTTTAGGAGTAGAAGCATGGTGGTTAATCTTTGCTGTCCATCCAATACTTCGTAGGCTTCCATTCCATTGTACTTGCAAGCCTTAACTACGACTGGCTGAAGGAAATAACTGTCGCTCTTTACGTTATCGTCATTAGCAAACTGCTTTATGTCTTCTAACAAGTCTGTAACTTGCTTTTCTTCCCAACGATAGCCACGTTGAAAGGATGGTATCACAAAGTGATGCTTACCATCCAACAAATCTGCTATAGGCAATGGTGCAAAGTTTTTGTCGTATATTTGAGTTTCGTTCATAATCGACAAGTTTTGTTTATTTTTATTGGCCAAAAGCCATTGATAATATACAAATGTTTTTATACTACAGGTGCAAGGTCTGATAGGGTAGTCTCAAATCATGGGACAAACATGGAATATAAAAGTACAATTTTTCTGCCGTATTATCGCCAACTATTGTCAACTAAATGTATTGAGAAAGTATATTCTCTCCTCGAAAAGAGAAAAAGCAGTATGGTGCACATGCATCCAAGTTCCTCGATGGGGTTCAGTGTGAAATTAATGAGCTAAAAATATAAGTCCCTTGTAATTGTTGGAGTTTTATTTCCCGATGCAACACATTTACACTATTGATTGAAAGCGTTTTAGCCTTTTAATCGGTACAACTCGCATTTTTACAATGACACGGAAAATACTCACAAATTCATCGTGCTGAAAATCAACGATTTCGATATACGTGTTGTACCGCGCTTTTCAAGCTCATTTTCAAGTTTCGGTAGACGCCAAATTGAAGTGGTTTATATTCAGC
>JAFZFO010000058.1 GCA_017555845.1 Bacteroidaceae bacterium
ATAGCAAAAATAGATATGGATGACCTTTTTGAGTCCTGACATACTGTAGAAACCACCTTACTCATAACTCTTCGCTATGGGTTTGGTGGTTTAATAGTTTCAGTGTTTTCGTCTAAGGTGCTTGACTCATAGATTTCTCGCACATCTTCTATTCTTCCAATAAGACACGGACGCTCTTCGCACTTTCCGGATCTTACCAGGTATAAATGAATTTTGTGTTTTATATTTAGTTGCTATGTCCCCTCTCTAAAGGCCGGACTATAGCTCTTTCTATGTATAAGGCGGTCAGGGGATTTGAGACGGAGAAAAAAATAGTTGCTTTTAATCGTTTTTACATATAATATTCTATCTTTGCACTAAAGCAAATGTTTCCTAATTGTTTCCTAATTTGCTTTTGAGAGTTTATTAACAGGATACGCAAATCATGCATAAAAGGTTATAAAACAGCCTATTAAACTACACGGAATAATACAGCTCAGAATATTTGGCAACAGACTCATAATCTGGAGGTCCTAGGTTATCTCCTTCGTTCTATTCGTTTGCACCGGCTGCGCCGACAGCAAACAACGGAGTCAATGGGTCTCTTCGAGACAAGTCTCAAGTCCTAGATGGCCCACGAAGAGAATCGCTAACGCGGTTCTCTTTTTTTGTTAGTTGGGCTTGCCCCTACGGTTATCTCCTCCGTTATATTCGTTTGCACCGCCTGCGCCGACAGCAACGTTGCTATTACAAAACGCTATCTTGGATTGAGACAAGAGGAGATTTTACAGACTTATGATTGTCTGAGTTTCTAAACCTTATTAGGGCGACATTTTTTGAGGAGAAATCTTTTTATAGTCCCTGTTCAAATTTTGTCGCCACTCTATCATTACATACAAAATGCTTATATATTACAACCAACCTTTTTGATGATTTTTGTCTTTACTATACCCGTTACAATAATTGCATAAAAGGTAGGTAGAAACTAGTACGGGTGATATGGATTACAGATTTTTAGCATACTTATCTCACGCGGCCTACTAACATGTAAAAGTTATTACTACTTTTGTACTAGCACTCAATAGTTGAGGACAAGGTGTAATTGAAATTATCAATAAGTGCCTACACTTTATTTATTTAAGAAAAAAGGAGATAAAAAATGCAAGATGATCTTATACTTAGCTTAAGAAAAGCCAAGCCTGCTGATGAAGGTATCAGTTCGTTTTCCGAGGTAATCGGTAATGTTCCTACACCATGGGAGAAAGGTGATGTAATCACATTCCCAGATACCATTAAGGGTAATGCGTTCAAAACGAAAATTGGTGCTAGGAAATATGAGTACATCGTTGTTCATGTTAAGAGTGCTGATGGCAGCGAACGTCATGCTAACTTCTCCCCATCTTTGTTCCGTAAACGTGCACGTAAGTATGATTGGAATACTGTAGACGGTGTGGATGTAGATATTCCAATTAATGACTTTGTTATCGCAGGTGGCAACATTGTTACAGAAATTTACAATAAGAGTCGCAAGATCAATGACGTAGTTACAGCCGTTCTCGGAAAGTGTATCAGAATTTCTGAAGTTCACGAAGTGTGGAGTCAAGAGTTTGGCTCAACAAACCCAGTGCTTGCTAAAGTCTATGACTTTGAACCAGAAGGTTGGACAATCGGAGATACACCAGAAGATGCAACAACAGATTCGGATGCAATAAAAAAAGCAGAAAACACTTATGGCAACCTTATTGATGAAGGACTCAAAAACAGAGATTATTCAATATATGTTGTAAATGGGAAAATGGGATTAGCTCATAAATTCAACTTAATAACCCAACCTAAATACGATGTAATTTATCCATTTATAGGTGAGTATGCTATTGTAAAAATCGGTAATAAAAGGGGACTTATTGATAGCAAAGGCAGAGAAGTTATGCCTGTCCAATATGAATATTTATATCGTCTGGGGGGAAAGGTCTTTTGGTATGATTGTAATGGTATGGGCTATTATAATGACCTTGAAAGGCAAATTTTTAATCAGAAATGCAAGTATATAGAATATATGAATTCTATATCAAATATACTTCATATAGAGATAGATAGAATTCTTCTGGATGGTTGGGATGAGGACAATGAAAGGTTCGGATTGGGCTCCTTTCTTATAGATAAAAAACAACGAATAGTTTATTCTGAAAAATTAAAAAATATAATATTGCCTAACTACAATATTGAGAGTTTTGATTTTGAAACAGATATTTTTATTATTAGCAAAAATGGAAAATATGGAATAGCAAATTCATATGGAAAGATTTTAGCTCCTCTTCAATATGATAGAATAGAATGGTCTAATAGTGGAATGTTTCTTGCAACAATCGGAAATAAAGAGGGTTTTATAGATGCTTATGGAAATGTTAAAATAGCATTTAATTATGATTTAGTTGGTGATTTTTGTAAAGGGTTAACTTGGGTAGTGCTAAATGGACAATCTGGTGTTATCGATTCTTATGGAAGACAGGTAGTTCCCATGGGAGATTATTCTATACACATCTTGGAAAATGGAATAATTGTCATGATCATAAAACATCTCTTCGAGACAAAATATGCTGTTTATGGTTGGCCTCCTATAAATCTACAAAAATCATATCATGAATTCAACTTTAATTTTAATCAGAATCCCAATTATGTACGTGTAAGATGTGGCTGTGAATATGGTGTGATTAAGTTAAATGGAGAAGTCGTGTTGGATACTATTTATGACTTTATCGATTTCAATATAGGTAACCATATTATTGTTAAAGAGAACAAGAAGTATGGAATAATGGATTTAAATGGTCGAACAATACTTCCAATAACATACGATGGCATAAGTCGTTATGGCTGTGAAGGAAATAGACCCGAAAATATATTTTACAGAGTTCGTTTGGAAAATAAAATTGGGCTTATGAATCAAAGGATGCAGGTGGTCATACCAATATTGTACGATGATATAAGATATGATTCTGAATACAATGCAAATATAGTAGAAATAGGCAATGAATATGGAATGGTGGATTTCGACTATAACATATTAATTCCATTTAGTAAAAATCGTTTATGATATATCGGATAATCATACTAAGACAAACGAAATGCTTTTTTTTATTCTTAAAGTTGAGAAATCCGTAAAAAAAATCACGAACTTTATAGCCAATAAGAAATGAATTAAAAATGAAACAAATAATAATCAAAATCACACAATGGCTGACTTTATTATTGAGTTGGCTAACCATATCTCCACTATTCGTTTATTTGGCGAAAAAGTGGAAGTTGATAGGCAAGAAAGTAAGAATGCTGCTATTGCTTATCTCTCCTTTGATGCTGATTGGCTACTTTATCCTTTTCTTGTTAGCTTTACAAGAATATTATGATTATCAAAGAAAATACAGATTTGCGAATAATGAAACGATTGAGAGAATAACAGGTGTGGCCTTCCCAGAGCTAAGCATTATTGATTATGAGAAAGGAGAAGCTGGCTTCACGGGAGATTATAATGATATGCTAACACTCGAAATGGAAAATGATTTGAGCGAATCAACATATCATTATTTGGACAGTGTAATCAGCGTAGGCAATACGAAATGGTACAAGTATAATGATGAGTACATTTACTGTACTGTGTGGGGAAATGGACTCCCTGCGCCAGAGGGAGAGAATGAAGAGGAGGATATTATGTTCTCGCTTTCTTTCAAGGCAGGAAGTAAGATTATCAATCTAAGTCATGGTTCTTGGTAATTAAGGATTTTTAGATAAAGAATGATTGCAATGAAAAGCATTAAAGAACTACTCGCTTCGTTCAAGAAGCAAGAACCTGCAAAGATACAGCCTAAAGAACGTAAAGACCATTCTTTGGAAAGATTTGTTGATACACACAAGACATAACCCTTTGAACTCGCATTTTTTCTTTTCGCTAATTTCTCCATAAAACATATTTTTAAGGTTTATACAATTATATCATCTGAGAACATTATACTACACAATGATATCATTACATAGCGAAGAATTGCAAATACCGTAGAACGCACGCAGGAGCTTAACCACCTCTGAATTTTATGTGTTCGGCGAGCTGTAAAATACCACGATATACGGTAAGTCGAAACGCTTAAAAAAGATGCCGCAGTGCCGTGAATTATCATCGCCAAGGGTTGTAGAGAACAGATGCTTTGCCCAATTGTTACACTTAAGCCAAAGACCTTCAGATTATGAGTCTGTTGTCCACCAGAGAGATTACATACGTGGTTCTCTTTTTTTGTTAGTTGGGGTAGGGTGGACAAAACTCCTTATAGATACCATAAAACCCACAAATAAACGCGGACAACTTTCGTTGCCCGCGTTTTCGTTTATCAATAGTTATTGATTATATCGTAGCGTGTGCGGTGGGATTTCTGCAGTTTCCTGTCGTTGAAGATGGCATCGGTTGCCCAATAGGCCAGTTCGGCAGTCAATATGCCCACAGCGGCGCCAACGACAACATCGCTAAGGTGGTGGCGGTTGTTGAGCACGCGCATTACACCGGTTGCTGTTGCTGCAGTGTAGCCGGCAATGGGTATCCACACACTCCTGTGTCCATACTCGTGCGCCAAAAGGGTTGCGCCCATGAATGCCTTCGCCGTATGTCCCGAGGGGAAGCTCTCCTCCTCGCCATTGGGGCGGGTGCGATTTACGCATATCTTCAGGCCCTTCACTGTTGCAGCCATCATCACTGCAGCCAAGGCATCGGCAGTGAGCACCTGATAGCGGTTCTTGCTCACGCCCTTTACACCACATGCTCCCATTGCAAGATGCGCCGCCCATGGAGCATATTGCAGATAATCATCGAACTTCATTTCAAACTCCGGGAGTTTTGTCTGCACTTGGTTGCTTATGTAATTGTCGGCAGGAATCAGAGCCAGACCTGCAGCCGCCACTGGCAATGCCACACAGCATGAGTGATGGGCGTATTTGAGGTTATATTGCTTGTTTGTAACCTTGATTGTGGCGGGTACTTCACTTTTTACCTCTGCACTATCAGTATCAAATGTGAAAGCTGAAAACGGAAAGCTGAAAACTTCTTGTGCAATAATGCCAAAAAGACAAAGGATGAGGAGTATTCTTGTTTTCATGATTGTTTCCTGTGATTATGTTTATACAACTGCCAAGTATTCACCAAGTTATGCCAAAGCGAATAGAAACCGCCGGCGATGGCTGTAACCGGTGTAAGGAAAGTACACGCAAACCAGATGGCAAAAACCGTATTCTTTTGCCCCAGTGACTGTCCGCCGGTAATGACCTCGCCGTTGCGGCGGCCAATGTAACGCCCGAAGGCGAACTGCACCATGCAGCACACCAACGACACGGCAGCAATACCCGCCATTACCCAAATTGATAGGTTGCTGTGCGCTATGGCACGCGATGTCATTGCAATGGCAAGTGACAGCGCCACAAGCCACAGGTAGAACGGCAGGTTGCGTCCCTTTGTGACAAGCAGGGCATGCAGGCGTGGCAGGAACCTACGCACAAGCTCGGCACACACAAGCGGACATAGCAACAGCGGAAACACCTTGCCCATGATGAGCAGGAACGATGCCGTGAGTGACATTCCCTCTACCGGGTGCGACAATGCCAGGAACAACGGAGCAACAACTGCAACGGCAATGTTTATCTGCATGGTATAGGAGATGAGCGAAGCGGAATTACCGCCCAGGCGGGCTGTGATCACTGCTGCCGCCGTCGCTGTGGGGCACAGCAGGCACATCATCGCTGCCTCCAGCAACACACGTACCGTTACCGGCATATGCGGTATGAAGGCTATTGACAATGATATTGCAATGAACGAGAATATCTGGAATGCAAGCAGCCACAAATGCCATTTCGACGGTTTCAGTTCCTTAATATTTACCTTGCAGAATGTAACAAAGAGCATGGAGAATATGAGCCCCGGCTGCAGGAATGAGATTAGCGACAACACAAAATCATGGGTACCATCGAACAGCGGGATGTTGCTATACAGCAAATACATCACCACTCCACCAAGCATTGCAATGGGCAATGACCAGTCACGCAGGAATTTTTGGAAGCCCACCATCATAGGCACTCCTCCTCGAGTGAGCGCCACGCACGTGGCAAAGAGTCAACGATATCGCCCGCTACAAGGGCTGTCACTCCCTTTTCCCTTGCGGCGATGTCGCCGGCAAGCCCATGGACATATACAGCCAAACGGGCAGCATCGGGCGCTGCATAGCCCTGCGCAAGCAACGAGAGAATACAGCCAGTGAGCACATCGCCACAGCCGCCTGCCGCCATTCCGGGATTACCGGTGCTGTTGAAGTGCATTGTACCCAACTGGGTAACGACAACAGTGTATGCACCTTTGAGGACTATTGTAACGCCGAATGTCATGGCATAGGCCTGCGCAGCCTGAAGACGGACATACGAACTGTCTGTTTCGCCGAACAGGCGTTTGAATTCGCCTACATGCGGTGTAATGACGCTGCCTTGCGGCAAACGCTGCATATATTTGGGATTGCGCGCTATGATGTTCAAGGCATCAGCATCAAGTACCATTGGTGCCTTGCAACTGTCAATGAGGTTGAGCAACGCAGCCTCGCTCTCCTTGCTTTGCCCAAGGCCGGGACCAATGCCAACAGCGGTGTAACGCTCAGTGTCTATTGCGTCACTGAAACAGCACTCACAGCTGTCAATGGTTGTCATTGCCTCGGGCACTGCGCCCTGCACAATAATATTGTTGCACGATGGCACATGCACAGTGAGCAAGCCCACGCCACTGCGCAATGCAGCCCGCGCGGCAAGCACCGATGCACCGGCCATACCCTTTGAACCCGCCACAAGCAATGCACGTCCGAACGTGCCCTTGTGAGCATGCTTTGCACGCGGTCTAATCAAAGGTTTTATTTCATCACGGCAAGTATAGAAGAAAGGCGACGGAGTCTCCTCTATCGCACGTTGCGAAAGGCCTATATCAAGTATCTGCAACTCGCCGACGAACATCTCGTTCTCGGCAAACAGTTGCGAGAGTTTGGGGAACTGCAATGTAAGAGTGAGCGTTGCAAGCACAATGAGCTGCAGTGCAGGCTCATTGTCGCCGCCCAAAAGGCCCGATGGCATATCTATTGCCACAACATCATTGTTGCAGGCATCAATGCCGCGTATAACATTGGCAAACACGCCACTCACCACAGGGCGGTCGAGCCCACTGCCAAAGAGCGCATCAATAACGACAGCATCATCGGCAAGCGGTGGCATTTTGAAATCATCGGCAACCTCTTCTACAGGCACACCCGTAGTACGCAGACGCTCAAGGTTCACAGCACAGTCGGGCGATAGCTTGCCTTTGGGATTTATGAGCCACACACCCACCTTGCAACCGGCATCATTGAGCATACGCGCCACGGCAAGGCCGTCGCCACCGTTGTTGCCGGGACCTGCAAACACCACGAAGGTGCGCCCTGCATAGCGTTCAAGGATGGCCGCAGTCAAAGCACGCGCCGCACGCTCCATCAGGTCGATGGATGCCACAGGCTCATGCTCAATGGTATAGGCATCAATAGCCTTTATAAGTGGTGTGTTGAAAAATTTCATAACTTCAATTACTGACAGTGTGTAATCCTGAGCACAGCGAAGGATCTCTAATACGTATTTAAAGAGATTCTTCACTTCATTACATTCCGTTCAGAATGACAGACAACCTTGTTTACAAAATATTTTTAAGATATTCCAGTCCCTCCTTGTAACCATCGAAGCCCTTGCCACAGATGGTCTTCTGTGCATAGAGCGAAACGTATGAGAAACGGCGGAACTCCTCGCGGGTTGCGATATCGGTCAAATGCACCTCAGCTGTTGGCAACGCCACGGCTTTGAGCGCATCGAGTATTGCCACACTGGTATGGGTATAGGCTGCAGGATTGATGAGTATAGCGTCGAACACGCCATATGCAGCCTGAATCTTATCGACAATCACACCCTCGTGGTTCGACTGGAACAGCTCGACATCGAGCGACAACTCTGCCGCGCAGTCACGAATGAACTGCTGCAACGCCGCAAAGTTCTTTGCGCCATAGAGCGCCGGCTCACGCAACCCCAGAAGATTGAGGTTAGGACCATTTATTACCAATATCTTTTTCATATCAAATTATATTCAACAACACAGCCATCGCCATTTTAGACAAATTTTATATTATTTCGGCATATGTTCCAAAATACCTGAACTGCTCGCCACACTCGTGGAGCTCGCACATGAGAGTGAGGAACTCATCACTGTAAACGGAAGCCTCAATGTCAAAGTAGAAACGGTACTCGAACTCACGCTCAGGGATTTGGCGGCTCTCGAGTTTCACAAGGTTCACGCCACTTGCGTTAAAGCGTGACATAATGCGGAAGAGGGTACCGGGACGGTTTGGGATGTTGATCATCACACTTGTGCGGTCGGCGCCTGAGTATATCTTAGGCTCCTTGGCAATGCAGATGAAACGGGTATAGTTGTTATCGCGGTTCTGGACAGATGATTTGAGTACCTGCATCTGGTAGAGCTCGGCACAAAGGCGTGATGAGAGCGATGCCTTTGTGTGGTCGCCGCTCTGGGCCACCATGCGGGCAGCCTCGGCAGTGTTCTCGCAGGCAATGACGCGCACGTTCTTGAGAGTAGAGAGAAACTCCGAGCACTGGTTGATGGCCTGCTGGTGCGAGTAGATCTCGCGTATATCCTCAAGCTTTGTACCGGGCATTGCAAGGATTGCATGGTCAACCTTTAGACGCACGCCACGCACAATGCTCACATTGTATTCAGCAAGCAGGTCGTAGATGGCATTGACAGAACCCGCAAGGGAGTTCTCGATAGGCAACACGCCGAATTCGCAAAGGCCACTGCTAACTGCCTTGAACACACCCTCGAAATTGCTCATGTACATGATTTCAGGGAGATCGAAAAGACGCTCCGATGCAAGGTGTGCATACGAGCCCTCACAACCTGCACAAGCTACCGAGCCACGCTTTGGGAATGGCTGTGGCGGAGCGGAAGCAATATGTTTGAAGTGGTTGAAGAAATCGGTACCCTCGGAAAGCATACGTGTCTCGTACGACTCGCTGAGGTCGAAGATTGTGCGGTAGAGTGTGCGGCCATAGCCCTCAAATTCGGGGCCCAGACGCTTCGACACGTTCTGCAGCACGGTGCGTGCACGCGATGGGTGATACACAGGGAGATTATTCTCCTTCTTATATTTTCCGATGCCCGACACCACCTGCATGCGACGCGCAAAGAGGTCGCACATCTGGGTATCTATCTCATCTATCTCCTGACGTAATTTTTCCAAGTCCATATTATGTTGTTTTTTATATTTATTTCCTTTATTACAAATAGCGTTAATGTCATCCCGACAGAGCGGAGCGACGAGGGATCTCAAAAACGATTCGGTAGGAGATTCCTCCCTACGGTTCGGAATGACAAATAAGCATTACTCCACCGCTCCACCGAGCATTGCAAAGTCGTCGAAGAACGACGGGTATGACTTTGCCACGCAAGTGTGTTCCTTTATTGTTGTTACCCCGCTTGCAACGGCTGCCATCACTGCCGCCGACATTGCTATGCGGTGGTCGCTGTAACTGTCAACCGGCGCTGTCGCCACAGGCTCACCGCCAAATACAGTGAATGTGTCCTCGCCAATCTGCGATACTATTCCAAAAGCCGCAAGCAGATCCTTGACAGCCGCCAGGCGGTCGCTCTCCTTGTAACGCAAGCGGCCCACGCCGGTGAACAGCGTTGTTCCCTGCGCCACTGCCGCAGCCACGGCAAGCACCGGAACAAGGTCGGGCGTATCGGTGCAGTCCAGTTCACCCCCGAACAGGTGCGATGGCATTGCCACCACTCCGTCCTCGCCACACTCAATGAATGCACCCATTGAGCGCAAATGGTCTATAATATAGCTGTCGCCCTGCAACGATTCACTGTTCATGCCACACACTGTGACAGGACGCCTGCCCGTAACACCGGCAACAACCCAAAAGGCTGCCGATGACCAGTCGCCCTCCACAACCACACGTTGCGGCATGCGGTACTGCTGGTTACCCTTTATCCTGTATATGTTGCCATGCTGCTGCACCTCAATGCCGGCCATGCGCAGTGCATCGAGTGTCATCGTGACATACGAGGCACTTGTGAGCCCATCGGTAACCTCAATCTCACTGTCCTCGGCAGCCAAAGGCAAGGCAAAGAGCAGGCCTGTGAGGTACTGCGATGATATGTTGCCCGGCAGGCTGTACTTGCCGCCACGCAGAGCACCGTTGCATGTCAATGGCAGCTCATCGGTTGTGTGGCGTGTGAATGTAACGCCATGCGGTGCAAGAGCATCGAGCAGGGCACCCATGGGACGCTGTGGCAGCTTGCCTGCACCCACAAAGGTTGCATCGGCGCCAAGCACTGCCGCCACCGACACAAGAAAACGCAAAGTGGAACCACTCTCGCCACAGTCAAGTGTTCCCCCCTTCACAACCCTCACGGGCGTCACATCAAAAACGCCCGATGAATAGGTTATCCCGGCACCCAATGCATTAAGGCAACGCATTGTAGCCATTATATCATCGTTCACGGCATTGCACACAATGCTGCATGGCTCACAGCCAAGCGCGGCACAGATGAGCAACCTGTGCGCCTGCGATTTCGACGGCGGCGGTGTCACGCAGCCCTCCAATGTTCCATGAACTTTTATTTCCATAATCAAATTTCATATTCATTCCCCAACACATTTTTTGTCATTTTGAGCAAAGCGAAAAATCTCATAAATGATACTATGAGATCCATTGACTTTAGCCCCTACGGGCGTCGACCTTCGGTTCACATCCAGTTATTGACTTTGGCCCCTTCGGGCGTCGACCGCTGGTTCGCTGCGCTCATCGAAAACCTCTTTAATTTTTACATTAAGGAATGGTC
>JAFZFO010000059.1 GCA_017555845.1 Bacteroidaceae bacterium
GAAGGCTGTATTGCCCTGCATTGTGTGCAGAGCTTCCTCAAAGCCTTCAAGTCCGCTGACACGGCAGAAAGTGAAACCTTCCGCCTGTGCCAGCTTGTTATTTGCCGATAATCCCTCGAAGAAAGAGACGGCATCCCAGTTGAAATTGTGTTTACTCATTTATTTGGATATTTACGATTGAATTCTTCAGCCTCTTTTGCAAGGGCATCAAGTTCGGTGAGTGCCCTCCAAGTATCAAGGTGCAGCACCTCTTTCTCTTTGGTGATATCGCCTTTGGTGAGCGCACGGATTTGAGCGTTCATCGATTCTTGCAACATCCGTCCAATAGAGGAAGTTCCGCCAAGCATATTTTGCCGGGTGGAACTTCCTGACGGTTGCAAGAAGTTCGGGAATGAACGCGAGAGATAATCTTTGAGTGATGCGAACCAATAGAAGATTGCGATGCGCTGCACCTTGTCCGGGCGTATACGCTTGCTTTCATAGAGGTGTATTGCCATTTGGCTTAACAGCTCTTCATTCTGCGTGTGGAGAAATCCTTGATAGAGGTTTTCACACACGATGAATGTTTCAAAGGGTACTCCTTGAAAGTCTGCCCGTACAGCACGGTGTCTGCCTATACGCTCGAAGCGTACAGGCATTTTGGAGTAACTATCCACCCAGGCGAGTGATGTTACAGCTTCGGCTATTTGCAGGGCCGTAACAAAAAACTCTGTTTTGTTCAGGCGCAGGTAGAACTGCCCTTGCTTTCTGCTGATGACACGAAGCCCCGACCAACGGAAGAGGCAAAATGTCTTGATTGCTGTACTGCTATACCCTTCTGATATAAGGAAGAAGAGGTAACGGAGCTGTCTTTGTGTAAGTTCGTGCCAACCTCGCGGCACGGTGATGTTGATTGTCTGCATAAAAAATGTGGTTACTTCTGCCACGAAGGTAGAGTAACCACATTATGAGGTAAAAGACAAGGAGGATTACCACAACTGATAAGGTTGCGTAGGCCTGCTTATTTTGTATTCGTTGAAGAATTTAGTCGCCGACATATATTTATGTGTCTTTACTTTCTTGGTGATTGAACTGTCAAGACAATCGGTTTCGATATTCTCAATAAAGAATTCACGGCCGTTATAGTTGGTGAAGCCCGATACCCAAAAAGCGTTGTCAATCGATGTTCCCTCTTCAGAGTCGCCAACAAAATAGCAGAGCCTATTACGGAACACAAGTGGGCTTTCCTCTTTGGTGTATGTGATATGCTCCGACTCGCGTTTAGGCCTGTTCAGTTTAGAGTTGCCACAGTCGATATATACATAATCAGAAATATTGAAACCTGCTATGAACTTTGCAGACTTCGCAGGAACACAGATGTATCTCGACTCTCTTGTGGTGATACTGTTTGTAGTACCTACAGAACCATTTGCAGTGACTTGTGCCCCTCGTGTAACTACGGTAGGAGTCCACATCGGCAGTTCGTACCAAAGCTGGGTGTATGATGCGGAGAGGCTTGCCGATGCACCCGACAATGCAGTAACGCTTTGCGTGTATTCTGTATCTGCAAAATAGTCATAGGCTATGCCGTTGCGTATGAAGAATGACCGAGCCAAGTCAATGAAGATGTCATACTCGGTGTTATTCCTGAAGAAGAAGCCCATATTCCCAGCTTCACCCCAAAGGTCATAAGCGATGTCGCAATCATCGTTGCTGAAGAGTACGATGTTGTTGTCACTTTTCATTTCCTCTGCCTCAACATTATATACTTGATAGTAGTGTGGCAGTGATACGCACGATTGCAACAGTACGGCTGTAATAAAGAATAGAACAGCATTGATTGTTCTTGTTTTCATAATGGTAGTATTTGCGGTTAATTATTGAGCCATAACTTATGCTATCCGAGAGGGCACAAAAAAAGGTGCAGACTCAAATAGTTTACCGCTAGGCCTACCACAGCCCACACACACGCTAATAAGAGCCTACACCTTATGGTGTAAGTTCTTCTGTGTGTGTTTTGTTCATCTTTACTTTAAAGTGGTAGTTTCGCGGTAAAATAAGAACAATCAATATGTCTTGCCGTCAATACGGCATTGCAAAGATAAAATATTTTTCTCAAAACCAATACCCCTTATTCTCTTTTTTGTTCTCAAAAACTGGCGGTGTGAAGAGTGCTGCTGTTGGTGAAGCGTGCCACTCCGGGAACTCTTCGGGGTGGGAGCGTATGGTGTTCACAATATCAAGTAGCGTGGTGCTGTAATCCTTGTGGCTACCTGTAAGCCTATCGACCACGATATTACGCAAGGCACTGATGATGATACTCTGTACCAGAGTAGCCGTTGCCAAGAAATTGATATTTCGCAGTGCGTTCATCTGTGCTTTGGATATATACTCTTCGGAGAGCTGCTGCTCGATGAATGATGCACGATGCTTCAGCCCAAGATAGTGCTTCCAACGGTTAGCGTGGTAGCCACAAAGAGTAGCGAGGGTGATATTGGGAAAGAGTGTCGATGCAAAGAAGCGGTATTGCTCCGTGCCTCGCCACTCCTCACTCTGCACCAACAGGGGCAAGAGCTGCTCAATGTAATTGTCGCGCTCTGACTCCAGCGATGCGATGAGCCTTTCAACTCGTTCCTTGCTTGCAGGAGCGATGTTGCTATTGCTCACAATGCCGAAGCCGTTTGGTGTAAGCACCAGATCGAGCGAAGGCACTGCCTGTCGCATTGCTTCATTGACTACGATGTGTGTAGCCAATGACTGCACCGCCTCAAACATTACACCGCCTGTAAAGTATTGCTTCAGCCACAGCTCTGCGCTCTCAATGTATGGAGCCAGCTTCTGTAACAGCGGTGTCTCGCCTTTCACTGTGGTAAAGGCATTCGGAATATACCGCCTCAATTCATTTTCGTTTTGTATCAGCTTCATTGTTGTTCTGTTTAATGTTTACCTCTTTTGCATCTTTGTTCTCGTCAAGCGTGGTTAGCATAATAAATGGGCATTCGGGAACTGCCCCTTGCCACTTGTTGAACTTTATTATTATGCGGTGTGGCAGGAAGAGCAAATCGTGATAAGGCTTCTGCAGGGCTTGGGCTATTGTGTAAAGCTCTCGTTTGTCGCTACCGCTGTTGTTGGTCTGCCCTTTGCCCGGCACTGAACCGACGAGATTGCTATGTACTCGCATCGTAAAGCAGAACATATTCACGGCCTCCTGAATGTCGGTACTCCAATCGCCACCCTCCTTGTCATCATCAACCTTTGTGATAACGACATCGTGCTGTTCGTCGCCATTGGGATTGGTGTAGAATGTAGAGAACCACGCCTTGCCGGCGTTCTCTGCACCCGTTAGGAAGTCCAAGATGTTCTGCTTCTCCTTAACAACACGCTCCTTCTGCTTCAAGCGGTCGGTTATACCCTCCGCTTTGAATATGCCTTCCCAATACTTATTGGATATTTCGATGTGGTACTTTATGGGTGCGGAGTTCTTCAGCTTCGCCTCCTTTGCCATACCGATAAGGGATTTGATATTGTACCACTTACCTTTGAACAGAGCTGCATAGTACGGTATGGGATAATATGTGCTGTCGGGAGTAGGTACACGGGTAACGATAGCGAATTTGCGTGTCTTTGTTTTGGCTTGCATCCGCTCCTGCAAGTCCGTCCAGGGCGAAGCCATATCCAACAGCTCTATCACCTCGATGTCCTCACGCGATGCAATGCTCACACGCCAATTCGCGTACAGCACCTTTTCA
>JAFZFO010000060.1 GCA_017555845.1 Bacteroidaceae bacterium
ATGGTATTTATAATGAGGACAATCAGTATAACGGCAAGATTGATTTGATTCTTCAAGATGTTACGGAGATCGTTGTTCAAGAGTTTTTTGATGCGTATGCCCTTAACAGCATCAACCTTCCCAAAGTAACCACTGTTGGTGACGAAGCTTTTCAAGGTTGCGATCATTTGAAACAAATTATGTTTGGCTCGGTAATTACATCTATTAAACAGGAAAATGGATTAACCTTTGTTGTCGGAGATAAAGTTGGAGGCTGTGATCTCGTCCTTAACTGCGGGCAGCTGCAGACCGAATATATATACAAACCAGATCTCGGAAACAACGTGTGGTTCAAACCAAGCTGGGGCGGCGATGTGACTTGGAAGAGTATCACGCTGACTCACACGGGCGAGAATAGCGAGTGCGATGAATGTAAAGCATTACAGTAACAGTCAGGGCAGGCGGGAGTAAATGTCCCTTCCTGCTCACTAACTTACAAAAGTTCTTCCGGCATTTACGGAATACCACACAAAATAGACAGAGCAACGAGGCAGGCCATCAAATAGGGTGGCTTGTCTCTTTTTATATCCGTTACGGTGGATGTTCAATCCGCCGTAATTGAGTATCAGGGTTTGCAATCCGAAATATTCAGATTTTTCTCCCTCTCCCAAGGAGAGGGTTAGGCCATTCTCTAGTCATTTCTTATTATTAGATGATGGCTCTATATGGCAATAATTAGTTAATGCTATATAGGTAACGTGGATTTATTTTTTCATCATTTTTTGCAATTGTACCTCTTTGTGTGCAGACGTAATTTTGTAACCGAAAAAAACAGTTTTTTATGATTGTAAGGTTACGTTATATTTTTTTTATATTGTTCGCAACATCACATTTGGCGCTTGCTGCTGAAAATGTGAAACTCTATGGTGTTGTCACTGCAAATGGTGAAGGTGTTGTTCCCTATGCTACTATTGGTGTTGAAGGGAGTGTGCTTGGTACACATGCGGCATTGGATGGGAGCTATGAGCTGGAACTGCCGCATGGAGTACATAAAGTGGTTGTGACAGCTGTGGGATATGAGACTTTAAGTATGGAGATTGCCGTTGGGGAGTTTAATATGGTTGAGAAAAATTTTGAATTGCAACAGGTCAATGAACAGCTCAACGATGTTGTGGTTGTGGCAGCAGCCGGTGGTGTGTCGCGCCTCAGACGCTCGGCTTTCAATGTGGTGGCTATAGATGGTAGTGAGCATGCTAACAGTGCACGGAGCCTTAGCGATATTGTTGCCAAGTCGCCTGGGGTAAAAGTACGGGAGACGGGTGGTGCCGGTTCCGATATGAATATTATGCTCGATGGCTTTGGTGGAAAGCATGTGAAGGTGTTTGTTGACGGTGTTCCGCAAGAGGGGGCCGGTGGCTCATTTGCCATTAACGGTATGCCGGTCGATTTTGCCGAGCGCGTGGAGGTTTATCGTGGTGTTGTGCCGGTGCTGTTCGGCACCGATGCAATGGGTGGTGTAATAAACATAGTTACCAACAGGCGGCGCACGGGGTGGAGTGTAAATGCTTCGTACTCCTGTGGTTCGTTCAATACGCACAAATTGTTTGCAAACTTCGGCAAGGTATATGCAAATGGAATGGTATATGAACTGAACGCTTACAGCAACAGTTCCGATAATAATTATATGGTGGATTCCCCGGTTGAGGATTTTGAAACAGGTAGTATAGAGAAAGGACGGCTCTATAGTGTAGAACGGTTCAACGATGCCTATAGGAACAATGCTGTTTTGATGAAGGTGGGTGTTATGGACAAGTGGTGGGCTAGCCGTCTAATGTTGGGTGTTTCATATTCCAATGTGTATAAGGAGGTGCAGACGGGTGTGCGTCAGGAGATTGTGTATGGTGTAAAACACCGTCACGGGTGGTCCTTTGTGCCATCGTTAGAGTATGCCAAGAATGATTTGCTGCTCAAGGGGCTGGATGTGGTGTTCACGGCGAACTATAACCGTAACTCTACAACAAATGTTGATACGGCTTCGTGCAGATATAATTGGTTTGGTGAGACCAAGCCGCTTGCAACTCCTGGGGAACAGACTATGCAGCACATGCGTTCGGGCAGTGATAACTGGAACACGGCACTGTCACTCGACTACAGGCCTGGAAACTCGCATACCCATCACGTTGCCTTCAACTATGTGCTGGCTGGTTTTGAACGTAGCAACAGCTCGTTGTTGCTGCCACAAAAGGCCGAGGATCCTATAGCAAAGGTTACCCGAGAGGGTGTTGCCGGGGTGTCGTACCGTCTTATGCCGTCCGAGGCATGGAATGTGACAATCTTTGCCAAGCGCTACGACATATATGCTTCGGGGCCGGTTGCCACAACCGGCAATGCCGATGACTATGTGCGCGCAAGTCGCAGTAGGGGGCATTGGGGCTATGGAGTTGCCGGAACGTGGTTTATGCTGCCGTCGCTGCAATTGAAACTGTCCTATGAGAACGCTTGCCGCCTGCCATCGGTCGAAGAACTATTTGGTGATGAGGACCTTGAACAGGGTGACGCCGGTATAAAACCCGAGAAAAGCCATAACGCAAATTTGGGATTGAGCTATTGGGCACAGCTGGGGGCTCATGGCATTTATGTTGAGGGTGGTTTGGTGTACCGCAACACACGCGATTATATTCAGCGCAATATTGTTGACCTGGGGGGTGGAAAGTCAGGGGCTGCGTATGTGAATTATGGCAAGGTGCTTACAAAAGGGTATAACCTTTCGTTGCGCTACAGTTATGGAAATTTGTTGTCGGCTGGTGGAAATTTTACCGATATGCGTGTGCTCGACAATATGAAGAGTGCAATGGGAAGTTCTGTGCCAAACCTTGGATATGGCGAGGTAATGCCTAATGTGCCTTCTCTGTTTGCCGATTTTGACGCAACAGTGTACCTGCATGGTGTTCTTGGCAAGGGAAGTGTACTCTCTTTGGGCTATGACGGTACATTCGTTCAGGAGTTCTGCTACTACTCGGCAAAGATTGGCGCCAACAAGGGCGATTATACTGTCCCCGACCAGTTGTCGCACAGCATTTCACTTGCGTGCAGCATGGATGACGGACGTTATAATGTTGCACTTGAATGCAGGAATGTGACCGATGAGCGGTTGTACGACAACTTCAGCCTGCAGAAACCGGGACGTGCCTTTTATATGAAACTGCGGGTTAGGTTCGACGGTGAGTGATGGTGCTTTTAATGGAATTTACAATAAAAACGATATTTGTATTATGAAGGGATTTACTTTTGGAAAGAAGGCTGCGTTAATTGCGGCTGTTGTATTTGCTGCATGTTCGGGCGAAGAGAATATGGTGTTGCCCGGCGGTGGTGACAATGTTGGTGTGAAACCTTATGTGATTGCTGCGACTGTAACTATGTCGAACAGTACCACTCCTGTACTGCTCACTGCTGCGTCACTCGACGGGGGAACTGTATCGGCAGTGAACAACGGTCTTGTTACCGATGAGGCTATGTATTGGGTGTTCCATGGTAGCGATTATCTATACGGGCTTGCCTATAATCAGGGGAGTGCGGGTATTACACGTTCGTTTGTGATGAATGGTAATTATAATGTTGTTCCACGCAGCAAGGAGTATTCGGTGAACCGTTTTACTACATATGGCATTTACGATAACTATATTCTTACTGCCTCTACCGGTAATGGTGTCGCAGAGTGGGCCGATGAAAACGGCTTTGTACCCAAGATGTTCCTGTTTTCGTACCTTGACGTGGAGGCCGAGACATATCGTTCGGCAGGTGCGGGTAGGGAATATCTGTCCGAGAATTATCTGGGCAATGGTGAATATGTTACTCTGGCTGGGTTTCAGCAACGTGACAACAGACTGTTTGCAGCTGTTGTGCCTATGGGGCTGAGCCAATATGGCGTGGCTGTTGGAAACGGTGAGTGGGTTAAATATCCCGACCTGGTGAAAACCGAGGATGGTGGCTCGAACAGCAGTTCATATAAAAAAGGTGAACTGCAGTGGACACAGTACCCCAATGAGTGCCATATTGCCGTTTATGATGATATTACGTTGACTTCGAAGAGGGTGATATCTACCGACAGAATAAGCTATGCGGCGGGTCGCAACAAGTCACAGTATTATCAGATGATATGGGGTACCGAGAACGGTGACATATATGTTTTCTCTCCATCATACGCCAAGACTATGGCCGATACGCGTCAGCAGACATACTTGCCGGCAGGTGTAGTGCGCATAAAGGCTGGTGAAGAGAACTTTGACAGCGGTTATTATGTTGATATAGAGGCACTGTCGGGCGGGCGCTCTTTCCTGCGGACGTGGTATGTTGGCAATGGTAATTTCCTGCTGCAGATGTATGATGCACCCTTTGTGCCGGGTGCTGCTGCTCCAACGGCTTTGGGTCTTGCTGTGTTCAATGCAGTTGAAGGTTCTTTGAACTATGTGACAGGGCTGCCCGAAACGTTGTCGGCTTTTGGTAAGGCTCCGTTCATGGAGAATGGATTTGTATATATGCCTGTTGCTGTTGCGGATGGTTATCCTGCAATATACCGTATTGACCCGCTGACGGCTGTTGCGTCAAAAGGTCTGGTTGTTGAGGTTACTGCAATTGATGGCGTTGGAAAATTGTTGCCTTGAGGCCAGTTTGTTATTGTTGATTTGATATATTTGGATTATACTTTGGCTCACGGTAAAAAATATTCAGGTAAATTTGATGTTTCTAGCCTGCTTGTTAATATATTTGCGTTTCTGGTTGTATAGCGCGAATTAAAAGAATGATAATATGAGAAATTTTTTCCGTAAACTGCATTTGTGGGTATCTGTACCTTTTGGGCTTGTGATAGTGGTAACCTGTTTTACAGGTGCAATGCTTGTGTTTGAAAAGGAGATTACAGACATCTGTAACAGTGATGTTTTGTGCGTTGAGCCTGTGGGTGAGCCTTTGCCGTTTGATATATTGGTAGAGAGTGTTGAGAAGACGCTGCCCGAAGGTGTAGAGGTTACCGGCATAGTGGTGCCGGCCGGTGCCGACGAGGCATATAAGGTGAATATCTCCAAGCCGAGACGTGCTGCGGTGTATGTGAACCAGTATACAGGTGTGGTTACGGGCAAGCAGGAGCGCTTGGGGTTTTTCAATATAATGTTGCGTCTGCATCGCTGGCTCATGGATACGCGTCCGCAGGACGGTGGTATATATTGGGGAAAGATGATTGTGGGGGCTAGTACAATCGCTTTTGTGGTGATATTGCTTACCGGTTTGTTCATCTGGTGGCCACGCAGCCGCAAAATGCTTGCCAATAGACTGAAGATTGTGACAAGCAAGGGGAAACGTCGCTTTTGGTACGATTTGCATGTGGCAGGTGGATTTTATGTGCTGTTGCTGCTGTTGGCGATGGCATTGACCGGGCTTACATGGTCGTATGAGTGGTACCGTAACGGATTATATGTGTTTTTTGGTGCCGATGAAGGCAAGAGTGCTGTTGTGAACAGTACAAGGGTGGCAAAGGTGAGTGATCCTGTATTTGCAAGTACCAAGGATGTAAAGAGTGATACATTGGCAACGGTGGTGGATGGTACAACGGCTGCTACAAAAAGTTCATGGAACACTGATGGTACTACGGGTGCTACTGCAAGTTCGTGGGAGGCCGATGGAACAACCGGTGCTACTGTTGTTGAGGAGTTGTCGAAATATGCTCTGTGGGAAAAGGCAGTGGCTCAGGTGATGAAGGATGACCCTGCTTTTGCGCAGGTGACTGTGAGTGATGGAACTGTTACTGTGAAGCATGACGGTTGGGGTAACCAGCGTGCAAGCGACAAGTATATGTTCGATGAATCTACAGGTGAGGTGACATCGGTACAGAAATATGACGATACGCCTGTGAAAAGTCGCATTGGCGGTTGGGTGTATTCGCTGCACACCGGCAACTGGGGTGGAATAGTGGTAAAGATTCTCTATTTTCTTGCTGCATTGCTTGGTGCAACATTGCCGCTTACGGGGTATTATTTGTGGATAAAACGTGTATATGGCAAAAGGAAAAGCAAATAGCAAAGATGACAGAGCATAGATGCGAGTAAGCGAGAGCAGATTCGACGGAGTAAAAGAGATATTTTAGTCCAGCTATTACGGGCGTTGAGAGTTGCTTCATTGCGCTTGACATGACAATCTCATGTCTTTCGTTCCATCCCTGGGGGCGTGTGGCTTGCTTTTACAGCTGATGTAAGCAGGCTTGATAAATACAATGCGCGAGTTACTCGCGCATTGTATTTTATGATTATTCGTGATGGTATGGCAGGTTGTTTATTATGGTGTAGGCACGGTAAAGCTGTTCGGTAAACAGCAAACGTATCATCTGGTGCGAGAATGTCATCTTTGAAAGTGATAGTTTCTCGTTGGCTGCACTGTATACCTTTGGCGCAAAGCCGTAGGGGCCACCTACAATAAACAGTAATCGTTTGGTGGATATGTTCTGCTTGTGCTCAATCCATGCGGCGAACTCCACGGAACGGAACTCCTTTCCGCCCTCGTCGAGCAACACTATGTGGTCGCCTGGCTGTGTGGCCTTGAGAATGAGTTCTCCCTCCTGTTCCTTTTGTTGCACTTCACTAAGTTTCTTGGTGTTCTTCAACTCGGGGATCACCTGTATGTCGAACTGTGTGAAGTGTTCCAGACGGCGTGTGTACTCCTGTATGCCTGATATTATGTTGTTGTCGACCGTGCGCCCAACAACCAGAAGGGTAATTCTCATATTTGTGTCAGCTTTGAATATGTTGCGAAGATAGTCTAAAAAAAGCTATCTTCTTTGCTCTAATTGGCAAAATTATATATCTTCGCAAAAAATAGGGTGTTCCTGTTTTGCATTATCGTGAAAGTGTTGTTGTGGCTGAAACTGAGTATGTGGATGGTTTATCCACTGCATTGCATTTGGCTTGCGATGACATGTTCTGCGGTTTTTGTGGTTATGGGTAACAATAGATAACTAAATACAAAATATTATGGACGTAAAAGATGAATTGATTGACAGACTTATTGACCTCTCTTTTGCCGAGGATATCGGTGACGGTGACCATACAACCCTTTCTACAATCCCTGCCGACGCTATGGGAAAGAATATGCTTCTCATTAAGGAAGATGGTGTTCTTGCCGGTGTGGAGATGGCAAAGCGCATTTTTGCACGTTTCGATAATGAACTGCAGGTTGAAGTGCTGATTGAGGATGGTGCCGAGGTGAAGAA
>JAFZFO010000061.1 GCA_017555845.1 Bacteroidaceae bacterium
AAAGTAAAGGTGATTAACATGCTGAACGGTATCTTCAGTACCAATGACAGTTAATAATCTTTATCCTTTACTACTTCTGTTCACTTACGAAGATAGCGAAATTTCGCTATCTTCGTTTCGTCCTGCAAATATAGAATGACATTAGATGCTGGGTAAACAGCTATATTATTGCCAATAAAAAAGACATTGATGTTAAACACCAATGTCTTTTTATTCGTTTAAGATTCTTTTATTCGTAAAGGAAGAACTGTGGACGGCCGTAGAGGCGGAAGTCCTTGATGCAACCGGGAAGGTTGACATCGCGTGTAAGAATGCGGAATCCCTTCACTGTGCGTATGTTACCAAGGTCGACAATCACACGATGTGGCAATGGCTTCACATCCTTGCGCCATGCCGAGTGCCAGTAGGTAGACTCGTCGCCGTCAATCATATCATCGGCAACGCCCTCTCCAAGAGCCTCGGTATTGGTGTACACGATATTCCACTTGTCCTTGTTTATGATGTTGCCGCTCTCGTCTATGAGTTCAATCTCGCAGATGCAAGAGTGCTTGCCATCATAGGTAGTCTGCACGTCAATGCAAAGGTGACGCAGTGTCTTTATGCCATCGAAGGTAAACTCCTGCCAACCGGTCTTGTGCTCGACTGTACCTTTGAAGATTCCGTCATACTCATCAAGAATAGGAACACGGCTATAGTCACGTGATGTCTTGAAAGCGTTCTTGTCGGGGCCAAGTACATTGAGGATAGGCTTGTCAACACCACAGAGAGTGCGCTTGCCTGTATACTCCATCTCAAAGACTACGATCTCATTCTCGCCCTCCTTGAGCCAAGGAGCAGGCAGATACATTGTCTGCTGTGGGCCAATACCCCAGAACTTACCGAGCGACTTGCCGTTTACCCAAACAGCACCCTTACCCCAACCGGTCATGTCAACGAAAGTATCGCCAACCTTGTCAACAGTGAATGTACCGCGATAGAAGCCAGGGAGGTTACCCTCGTAACGCAATCTTGGGAAACGGAAAGATTTCACATCGGCACGGTGCAATGGGAGCGATGTAGTTGTCCAGCCGGTCAGTTCCTCACCATTGAACAACACGCGCTTTGTAATACCCTTGAGGTTGTTCACCAAATCCTTACCATAGTTCACACGGCCACCGTTCTCGACAAGAATTTCAAGAACAGAGTTTGGCTCGGTAACATTCAAGGCAATGCTGTTCTGGTGGAAACGGCGGTCAATGCTACCAACCACCTCGCCATTGAGGATTACAACAGCATAGTCACGCAGTTCATCGAGCACCAACTTGCCACTGTCGGGGTTGGCAATTGTTGTCTGATAGTGCATATATCCATAATCCTGCATCATAGCCTCGAATGTGAGTGGCTGCTCAGCCTCTACACTCTTGCCATACGCAATTGACAATGGCGCCCACTCTGTAAGCTCTACAGGAGCGAATGTTGTTGTTGGATTATCTGCTGGAACAGGAGGCAGCTCCTTACCCTCGGGCAAATTACGCTGTATCACCTCGCGGAAAGCGTGATACTTTGGATAGGCATTTCCATACTCGCCAAGCGGTGCATCATAGTCGTAGCTTGTTGGCTGTGGCTCGTACGAACCGTTGTTTGTATTGGCACCATTGGTATAATGGAAGTTTGTTCCGCCATGGAACATGTAGATGCTCACTGAAACATCATTCTTCAACATCCAGTCGAGCTGCTCGGCAGGCTGCTGGTAGTTGACAGCAGAGTGTGGCAAGCCCCATACATCGAACCATGCAGGATAGAACTCTGCAACGAAATATGGACCACCTGGCCAGTAACGGTCGATAGAGCGCATGATGTCATCGCCCACAGCGCCGTTCACTGTTGGAAGGATACCTGGAATGTAACCGTTAGGCATCTGTCCCGAACCGTCGCAAGTCATCAACGGAACATTGAAACCTGCGTTCTTTATCAGCTCGGCCATCTTGCCAAGATACACCTTGTCGTTGCTGTATGAGCCATACTCGTTCTCAACCTGCACCATGATGATGTTACCGCCATTGGTAACTGTGTGTGGAGCAAGTTCCTTGCCAAGTGCGTTCAGGTAGCGCTCACAGGCCGCGAGGAATGCCGGGTTATCGCTGCGCCAAACGAGTGACGGATCGTTCTGCAACCAATAGGGGTAGCCACCAAAATCAAACTCGGCACACACGTATGGACCGGGGCGAAGAAGTACAAAGAGTCCTTCCTCGGCTGCAATCTCCACAAAGCGGGCGATGTCGGCCTGACCTTCGAAATTAAACTCACCGGGCTGTGGCTCATGTACCGCCCAGAACACATAGGCCGAAATAGTATTCAAGCCCATAGCCTTTGCACGTTGCATACGGTCGCGCCAATACTCTACCGGGATGCGTGGATAGTGCATCTCGCCGCAGATGAGCTGCACCTTCTCGCCGTCGTAAAGGAACTTGCCATCCTTTACCTCGAATGTATGCTTTTTGGGCGCGCAACTGCCAAGCAGCATTGCCACAGCAAGCAACATGAATAATAGCGTTTTTCTCATAATAAATATTTATGGTTAGTAATATTATATTAATAAGGTATTATTTGTGATAAAGATAATCAAATCCGTTATGATAAAAAAATATAGCGGTTCATTTTTTGATTCACCTGCAAACTCTGGGGGAATTCTCGCTCTCGCTCGTCATTGTATTCACAGCAATATTCAACCTTAATTGTTCGCTTGTATTTTCTTCAAGTCGTTCTACATGTTCTTTTCATAACTGAAAAGAACCAAAAGGTTCCGGCACACGGAAAGTCCAGTCGGTCTCTTCTTTGTTCAGGAGTTGTAACAACATCCTTCAGTCGAAGAGCCCTTGCCACTTGAATCTTTCTGTTGATTTTTGGGTGATGCGGACCTTCCTCAGTTAGTCACTCGCCAAGGCGAGCACCTAACTAGCGGGCGAACATACCTCTCACTTAATCCAAAAATCACCAGGGTTCAAGTTGTGTCCTTTAACGGTGCCGGCGTTTCTTTGACATCACTATTGTACGCGATAATATTCGCGAAACACGCCTATGGTTATTGATTGCAAAAGGTAATCCATCGCTGAAAGCGAAAGTTGCGAGTAAGCGAGCAAAAGCCAAACATGCTTGAGCTTTTGCAGCGAGCATTAGCAACTTATCTAAACGGCACCGTAAGCAACACAGCGGAGAGTCCTGTCGACAGCAGGCCATTGTGCGAGGACCGTCCAAACGTAGTACGGCAATTATATTTTTCCAAAATTGCCGTACGAAGTGCGATCCGCAGCACCCTGCTGACGGCAGAAAGGCTTGCAGCGGCAAGCGAGGGACGGACGAGTTATATTGCCTTTGGCAATTCACGAGCAGGAGGAGTGAGCGGCTGGTGCGCCCGAGTGCCGAGTTTTTTGTTACTTTTTGACACCAAAAAGTTAAAGATGGCAAGAGTACAAAAAGAATATAAGATAACCGATTAAGTGGAAAAGTTATCAAGAGAATAAAGATTCAACAATAATCCACATCTTTTTTCTACTGAACCGATATTGCACGACAGTCATCAACCATAACATAAGAAAAGGGGCCTCACTTTCGTGAAGCCCCTTCATTGTTAGGTATTTGTTTGTGCTTTAAATTACTTAGCAGCGATTACGCGAGCCATCTCACAAACCTTGTTTGAGTAACCCCACTCGTTGTCATACCAAGAAACAACCTTAGCGAAGTTAGCGTCGAGAGAAATACCTGCCTTTGCGTCGAAGATTGAAGTGTTAGCGCAACCACGGAAGTCTGTAGAAACTACAGCGTCCTCTGTGTAGCCAAGGATACCCTTCAACTCGCCCTCAGAAGCC
>JAFZFO010000009.1 GCA_017555845.1 Bacteroidaceae bacterium
AATTAAGAGGACAGACAACATTCAACCTGCCCCCTCACGGTCCTGTTGCTTTTGCTGCAACACTACCACCATACGTAGATGTTTCATTTACCGATGAGAACGTAGAGGAAATCGATTTCAACGAGGAGTGCGATATTGTAGCACTCTCCATGATGTTGAGTACCCAGGTAAAACGAGGATGGGCCATTGCCGATGAATACCACAAACGTGGCAAGATTGTCATGGCAGGCGGTATATCGACCATGCTACACGCCGAGGATATGGTAAACCATGTTGACTGTGTGTTCCTTGGTGAGTCCGAGGGCCGCATGGAGCAGGTAATGCAGGATTTCATGAACGGTTGCCTGAAGAAGGTCTACAACTACATGGGACAGCAGCCTGCCATTGAACTCGTTGGTCCATGCCGCCGCGACCTCTACAAACGCGAATTGTATAACCACAAAGGAGTGCAGATGGTAGACCTGTTCCACGCAAGCCGTGGTTGCCGTTTCAGCTGCTACCCATGTGCCGTGTCATACCTGGGTGGTCGTGTATTCCGCCCACGCCCCATTGACAAGGTTGTCGAGGATATGGCAAGCATTGACAACAACCGCCTGTTCATCGTCGACAACTCACTGGCACAGAACAAAGAGTGGGAAAAGGAGTTGTTCCGTGCCATTGCCCCACTGAAGAAGAAGTGGATAAGCCACACCATAGAGGACGATCCCGAGGTTCTTGACCTTGCAGCAAAGGCAGGAGCATGGTATGTATACCAGGCTGTATACGATACATCGGACTACATCAAGGAGCGTGTAAAGCGCTACCACGACTATGGCATTGGCGTTGAGGGTACAATTCTGCTTGGTCTCGACAACCAGACCGAGGACGATATCAAGCGTCTGATAGACTTCCTTGGCGAGATTGACCTCGACCTTGCCGAGTTCACCGTAATGACACCGTTCCCCCACACAAAGGGCTACGACGACCTTTACCGCCAGAACCGTATCTTCGATTTCGATTGGGACCACTACAATGCAGGTCAGGTTGTATTCCAGCCCAAGCACATGTCGCCCGAGAGACTGCAGGAGCTATACGACTATGCATGGAAGAGTTTCTATGCCAGCGAGTCACAGGAGCAGAAGATGTTCCGTTTGTTCTGCAATGTAGCTATGCGCGAGATGGAAGAGGGTACATACCGTCCACGCGACAGACGACTTGCAAACAAGTCTTTCGGCAAGGATGTGGTAAGAAACATAAAGTAAGAACAAGAACAAGAGTTTTGAGATGAAGGTTTCAGAAAAATATTACGACGAGATATTCAATTTCAAGGGACAGTGGGATATGCCGTCATCCTGCGGACTCAAGATAAGGAATGTAGATGGCACAACATACGTCATTGTAACCGAGCTGTACCAGGAGAACCCTGGCAGCTCTGTCACATACACCGGCGAGAGCCTTGCAAGACAGATTTGCGAAGCGAAAGGACTCGATTTCGACAATATAAAATACTGGGAGTGTAACCCCGACACCAACTCCAAACTGTCGTTCTACGACGAAGAGTATTTCGAAGTTACATTCGGAACACCACGCAACAGTTACAGACAGGTAACAGCCGAGGAGTTGAAGAACATCCTTTAATTGTATAACAGGAGACAATGGACAACAAGACTGCAGCAAGGCACAAGATACATATATGGAAAGGAACCGGCAAGGGTGCAGGAAGAGTCACCCTCATTCCCTATCTGCCAAAGGGAAAACCAAAGGCAGCCATTATTGTGTGTCCCGGCGGAAGCTATTTCTGGCTAGACAAGAAGACCGAAGGTCATGGCGTGGGAAAATGGCTGAGCAGCAACGGCATTGCAGCGTTCGTGTTGCGTTACCGTGTAGCCGGAGCATGGTCGTTCTTCAGCGGCGACAGGTTCCTGCTGCCCCACGACCAGCACCCATGCATGATAACCGACCTGCAGCGCGCCATACAACTGGTGAGGGAGAATGCCGCCGAGTACGGTTACCCCGCCAACAAGGTTGGTGTTATGGGATTCTCGGCAGGCGGACACCTTGCAATGACATCGGCCATGCAGAGTGACACCGACTATCTTGCAATGTCGGGCATTGAGACCAAGGTATCGTTGCGTCCCGACTTTGTTGTACCCATATATCCTGTAGTCACCTTAGTTCACCCGCAGTACACGCACAAGCGCTCGCGCCGCGGACTGCTTGGAGAGTGGGACAAACACAACAAGGAGATTTGCCACAGCCTGTCGCTCGAGAAGAATATCCCCGATGACTGCCCTCCCACATTCCTCATGAACTGCAAGGACGATCCCATTGTAAAATACCAGAACTCCGAGTTGCTGGCAGAGGCTCTTGCCCAAAAGAACATACAGTACACCTACATACAGTACAACACCGGCGGACACGGATTCGGAGCCACACCCCACAAAACCACAAGCGAAGCCATTGCCTGGTGCAATGAGTTCCTCGAGTGGCTCAACAGAACAATTCTATTACCATGAAAGACATTGAATACAAATCGGTAGAAGAGATAAAGCAGTTCCAGGAAGAACTGCTTGCAAAGGCACTGCGCTACCTTAATGAGAATTCGGTATACTATAGGCGCATGTTCCAGAAGTGCGAAATAGACATTGAAAAGATAAAGACCATTGAGGACCTCGTAAAGATTCCCTTTACCGAGAAGAAGGACCTTCAGCTGTTCAACGAAGAGTTCCTGTGCTGCCCCAAGGAGAAGGTTGTGGACTACATAACCACATCGGGCACATTGGGCGACCCTGTAACATTCGGCTGTACCGACAGCGACCTTGAACGCCTTGCCTATAACGAGAAGAAATCGTTCGAGTGCGTCGGTGTAGGGCCCGGCAGCATTGTGCAACTGATGACAACGCTCGACAAGAGATTCATGGCAGGTCTTGCCTATTTTCTTGGTATAAGAAAACTTGGTGCAAGCGTCATACGTGTAGGCAACGGAATACCCGAACTGCAGTGGGATACCATAAGACGCATAAAACCCGACACCATAATGTGCGTACCATCGTTCATACTTCGACTTATAGAGTATGCCGAGGAGAACGGTATCGACTACCGCAACAGCTCCATACGCCGTATAATAGGCATAGGCGAGGGACTGCGCGAACAAAACTTTGAACTTAACATGCTCGGACGCCGCATAAAGGAGAAATGGGATGTGGAACTTTACGCAACATACTCATCTACCGAGATGGGAGCAACATTCTCGGAGTGCCCACACAGTTGTGGCGGACATGTACACCCCGAGCTTATAATTGTAGAGATTATAGGCGAAGACAACATGCCTGTCCCCGACGGTTGCTACGGCGAAGTGGTCATCACCACATTGGGAGTAGAAGGTATGCCGCTGCTGCGTTTCCGCACCGGTGACATTGCAGCCAAAAGGGTTGAACAGTGCAAGTGCGGACGTAATTCGTACCGTCTGACACCCATCATGGGCCGCAAGAACAACATGATAAAGCTCAAGGGAACAACCCTGTACCCACCGGCAATAAACGATGTGCTCGACAATGCCGAATACGTAGCCAACTATGTTATATATGTACAGGAGAGCGACTCGGGAACCGACGAGGTTGTGGTAAAGATTGGACTGAAGCACCCTACCGAGTTCGACGCCATAAAGAACCTGAAGGACCGCTTCCGCTCACGCATAAGGGTTGCTCCAATTGTAGAGATTCTGCCTGTCGACGAGATTCAGAAAATCAACTTCCCTGCCAAAAGCCGCAAGCCAATAAAATTCATCGACAACAGAGGCAAGCACTGAACAAAGAACCCGGTAACAGGGTTCTAATGAGTAGGCAAACCAGGTAGCAATGAAGATATAAGAGATACAGCCATGCCACAGATTACAATAGATACAAGCAACATACCCTTTGCACAGATTTACCTGTGGAAGATAGATGAAAGCCCCGAAGAGCTTGCACAGCTCACAGCCAACGGCGATTCCCTGCTTGGAGAGGCATGCCGCATGTTCACATCGCCCAAACGACGTTGCGAGTGGCTGGCAACACGAGCACTGTTGCAGCACACACCCTGCAAAGGGAGTGAAATTCTATATCATGCCAACGGAGCACCACACCTGTCATGCGGAAGCCGCCATATAAGTATAAGCCACACCCAAGGCTATGCAGCAATAGCCATTGCCGACACACCTGTGGGTGTAGACATTGAGCACACCTCACGCAATGCAACACGTGCCATCGAAGCCTTTTTGCGACCCGATGAATTAGGGCTGCTCAACAGCAATCCCAACCCGGCAGCCGAAGCACTGCGTCTATGGACGGCAAAGGAGGCTGCATTCAAACTTGCACCACAACTTGCCACAGCGCTTAAGGATATTGCAGCACAAGGCTGTAGAGATGACACCGGGGACAGTTACAGCTACAACATAAAGTACCGGAACGGCACAACAGCACGTTGCGTTTCAACAACAGTTGACGGACTCGCAATTTCGTGCGCCGTATATTAAAATCAAACCGACACAGTCGAAAGTGTGTCGGTTTGATTTTAATATTACTCTTCAATAAGTTCAAAATCGAGTTGTTTGCGGTCGAGGTTTGCACGCACAATACGTATGCGCACCGCATCACCAATAGTGAACTTCCGGCGGTGGCGACGACCCATTATACAATAGTTCGCATCGTCGAACTCATAATAATCATCCTGCAATGTGCGCATTGGAACCATACCCTCGCACTTGTTCTCGTTGATTTCGGCATAGAAACCCCACTCGGTAACACCACTTATCACTGCGTCGTAGACCTCGCCAATGTGCTCGCTCATGAACTCCACCTGCTTGTATTTGATACTTGAACGCTCGGCATTTGCTGCAACCTGCTCCTGTGCCGAACAGTGTTCGCACAAATCCTCGTACTTGGACTGACTCACCGTGCGTGCGCCCAATGTAAGGTAACGTGTCAACAGACGGTGTACAAGCAAATCGGGGTAACGGCGTATAGGTGATGTAAAATGGGTATAATAGCGGAACGCAAGGCCATAATGACCAATATTGCCGGTAGAGTAACGCGCCTTTTGCATTGCACGCAACGAAATCTGTTCAATCACATTCTGCTCCTTGCTGCCATGCACATCCTTCAGCAGATTGTTCAGCGCGCTTGCCGATGTAGTACGCCCCGACGAACTGCGCATTTTATAACCCAGCTTTGTCACAAACTTCGACAGCATTGTAAGCTTCTCGGGGTTAGGTTGGTCGTGTATACGGTAAACGAAAGTCTTTGGAGTATTACCCGGAGTCTTGCGGCCAATTTTCTCGGCAACCGTGCGGTTGGCAAGCAACATGAACTCCTCGATAAGCTGGTGCGACTCGTTGCTCTCGCTGAAGTATACCGACAACGGCTTGCCACTCTCGTCGAGACGGAAATGTACCTGCGCCTGCTGGAAGTCAATGGCACCGGCACTGAAACGCTTTGCGCGCATGCTCTGCGCCAACATGTTCAACACCTTTATCTGTTCACAGTACTCACCCTCACCCTTCTCTATAATCTCCTGCACCTCATCGTAGCAGAAACGGCGGTCACTGTTTATGATTGCACGTGTTATGTGAAAATTCTTTACCTCGGCCTTCTCGTTCATGGTGAATATTACCGAATAAGTGAGCTTGTCCTCGTTTGGGCGCAGCGAACACAAAAAGTTGCACAAATGCTCGGGCAACATAGGAATAGTGCGGTCTACAAGGTATATCGAAGTGGCACGCTTGAACGCCTCCTTATCAATGATTCCACCCTCGGTAACATAGTGCGACACATCGGCAATATGCACACCAATCTCCCACAACCCCTCACCTGCAGAGCGAATAGACAAGGCATCGTCAAAATCCTTTGCGTCATCGGGGTCAATGGTAAATGTAGTGACACCACGGAAATCCTCACGTTCGGCAATATCCTTATCGGTTATCTCACCCGACAACTTTGCAGCAGCCTGCTCAACAGCAGCCGGGTATACGTATGGCAAACCATACTCGGCAAGAATCGCATTCATCTCGGTATCGTTCTCACCGCTCTTGCCCAGAATATCCACAACCTTACCTACAGGATTCTTGCTGTCGGCAGGCCACTCAAGCAGTTTCACAACAGCCTTGTCGCCATTCTTTCCACCCTTGAGCATATCCTTGGGAATAAATATGTCGTTAGGCATAAGACGGTTCTCGGTGATAAGGAACGCATAGTGCTTTTCAACATGCAGCTCGCCCACAAAGGTATCATGTGTACGCTTCACAATCTCCACCACCTCACCCTCGCGGCCACGTCCGCGCCTGCGGGCAAACAGGGCTACACGCACAAGATCATCGGTGAGAGCGTGTGCCGAGTTACGCTCACTTATGAGCACCGGCTCGCTTCCATCATCGGGGTAGAACTCATTGAAGCCGTCGCGGTTGCGCGAGAACTTGCCATACAGCATTGAAACATTATTGGCAAGCACATAACGGCGGAACTCGGGCTCCATAAGATACCCGTCAAAAACCATATCGTCAAGGATATGCACACACAGCGTGCGTGCCGATGTAGAAGTAAGATTAAGCTCCTTGAAAATCTCCTTGGGGCTCAGACTCTTGCCCTCACTGCGGTTAAATAGCTCAACAAGCATTTCAACAAGCATATTCTTGTTAATGCGTCCCTTTGTTTTTCCACCTTTCTTTGCCATAATACTGCATGTTTTGTTTACTGTTGCTAAATTAGTAATAAAAAGGCATTCGGCAACCGCTTGCAGCAAAAAGAATGTGCCACAATACTTAAACTATGTGAAAACAGCACCATCTATTCCCAGTACCTTTTGGGCACGTTTGATTCTGTCCCAAACCGTTTGGCGCGGATAACCGGTAAGATTTACAATTTGTGGACCCGAAAGCCCAATCTTTGCAAGATAGCAAACACGAAGCTGCGCTTCGCTCATCTTCTTGAACCCAGCCTGTACCGCATGTGTAAACCCCGGATACAACCTGTCTACAGCACCAAGCAGCTCTTTCCACTCATCATCACTCAAATGATACAACCCCTTTGACGCCATCCTTACTTTCTCTATTATATCCTTGGCCTCACCTGCAAAATCATTCATCAATGTAATCCTTGTCAACTGACTGTTCTGAGCAACCAGTAACTTGAAATCACTCTCGGCACTTTGTAATTGCCCAACAAGTTTGCTGTTGTTGTTTTTCAACACCTCCAGTTCACGAGCTCTATGCTCCAGTTCATCGTTTTGGGCAGCAAGTTCCTGTTTCTTTAGCTCAATCAACTCACGCACACTCTTTATATCCATCTCTTTGCGCATAATTATGTCGAGCAACTTTTTTTTGCGGTAATAATATAACACAGCACCGCAAAGCGCCACAATTACCGACACTGCAAAAGCAATAATCATACCCAACCTATCGTTTGCAGCCTTTTCCATTATAGCTATCTCCTCTTCCTTATTGCGACGGTAAAGGAAAAAATTGTTGGCATTTGCGGTATTCTCAAAATCCCGTTTCTTCAATACCTCATTGTTTGCGTCAATAAACTTTATGGCATATTCGGCAGCTTTCTCATACTCCCCCTTCAAGTTATAATACCTTGCAAGCCACCTTGCTGCATCATATCTCGACTCAACCCTCTTTGTCGTATTATAAAGTTCTATTCTTGCCATCGCTGCACTGTCAACAGAGACAAAGCGTTCGTAATATAACGAAAGGTTAATTAAATAGTTATGTGGTTTTTGGGGTATTTTGTCAATAAGTTCATAACAATATCCAGCTTCATATTTTTTACCACAGTTTGTAAAAATACTCATGGCCAATGCTATTATATCGGCGTTATCTATATGGCTTTTATTATTATCAATCATTTCTATTGCCTTTTTCATATACTTTACAGCTTGTATAGTATCCGAATTTCTAAAATAGCTATGCGCAACACTCATATATGTTCTTTCATTCGCAATACCTGCACTTTCGGCAACATTTAACCCTTTTAGTATCGTATTTAAAGCCTCTTTATAATGGAATTGTGTTTTGTAAATGTAAGCCAATTGAAAATATGTTGTTTCCCACACAGCTGTATCCACTCCAAAGCTCTGCTCTGCAATAGTTGCCGATTTCAAGAATGAGGTAACAGCATTAGGATAGTCATTCATATCGCGATACACACTACCCATATAATAATATGCCTCCTGTAACTCTTTAGCAGTCACATAACTCTCAAAGTAACGGCACAACTCTTTTATGGTATCATCATCCACGTGTGTTATATACGCCTTATCGCGCAACCTTATATCAAGCAACGCAATTTTATTACGCATATACTCACTCTCATGTTCAAACAACGGCCTTATGGAATCAAGGCGCTGCATTGCAACCTGTGGCAAAGTATCACCCATGGCCTTTATTTCATTGATACGATACAGCAGTTTGCTGTCCTCCTTTTCACTGCAACCAAACAAAGCTGTCGCAATAACAAGCAATGCATAAATCAAATGTTTCATATATGTTCTCACGTTAGATTACCACAAAAGTAGTGTAAAAATATTGAAGATTTTATGAATTTTTGTCCGACTATGTCCGACGGCAACTCTTTTGCCATTTGAACACACAGCCCATTCAAAAAGCACAAATCATTATATATTAAATATTTACCACGTGGGAGATATTTTTTTTACTTTACTTGGACATACTCAGACAAGAATTTCTTTGACTTACCTAAGCTGCGCCTTACTTTTGCACAAAATAAAAAACTAGAAAATATGAAAACAACAGACAAAATGCAAAATCAAGAGTTGGCAAACAACAAAGCAATAGGTAATTCAACCCTGCAATCATTATTGAAAGTACTTATATGTTTTATGTTCATCTTTTCAGGTACAATTGGCTATGCTGATGAGACACATATTCCGTTGATTCCAAATAACAACAATGATGATATCGAGATTTCAGATGAAGGAAATACTAAAAGAGACTTAAACATTATCTCAATTTTACCACAAATTTTTTATGATAATATTAATGGCCGGATATCAATTATCAGTACACATGTAACATTGGAATCTGTTATATATTTTATTACAGACAATAATGGCTTTGTCTTGTTTTCAGGCGAAATGATGTTGCCTAAAGGCGTAGAATTTGAACTGGATTTACCCAACCTACCCGAAGGCCAATACAATATGGTTATCAAGATTTCCGGCTCAATATTTAAAGGTGAATTTTATGTAGAATAATTAAAATTTATCATCAGTGTCCGGTAAACATCATAAAAGTTCTTTGAAAATATTGAAAGTCAGGTAGTTACAGAGGGTTTTAGTGCGTGCCGATTTGAAATTATCTTTGCCAGACT
>JAFZFO010000062.1 GCA_017555845.1 Bacteroidaceae bacterium
ACCTCAAGTGCGGTATCTGCGGTGAGCACGGTGGTGAGCCTGAGTCAGTGAAGTTCTGCCACAGAGTAGGTTTGAACTATGTTTCATGTTCTCCATTCCGCGTGCCTATCGCACGTCTTGCAGCGGCTCAGGCTGCAGTTGAGGAGGCATAATAGAAACCTCACATATTCTATATTAAATAGGTCGCGCATGTGCGCGACCTATTTATATTTATATATACACCATTTACCGGCGCTACAGACAAGCAGAAAGTTGCCTCGTCATTAACAGAACTTCATTACCTGGATTAAGCGCCCCGAATCTCTCCGCAAACAAGCACGCCTCCCACCCCGGCATTTACAAATCTTTTACTGTTTCTGCCACGCAGCCTAACACCCCGCCGGGCAGCACGCGATATGCAGACACAAAAAAAGAAAGGATGCCAACTTTTGTTGACATCCTTTTTGCTCTTCAGGTAGGACTTGAACCTACGACCCCCTGATTAACAGTCAGGTGCTCTAACCGACTGAGCTACTGAAGAATATGTTGGAACTTTTTTCTTTAATTCAGCGATGTTCCATCTCGCTTGCTCTTCAGGTAGGACTTGAACCTACGACCCCCTGATTAACAGTCAGGTGCTCTAACCGACTGAGCTACTGAAGAATTTTTGTCATCCTTTTCGTTTGACGAGTGCAAAGGTAGTACTTCTTTTTTTTACGTGCAAATATTTCGGCTTTTTTTTCATCAACAATATGAAAATATCGCTTTTTTACCCTCTTTTTATTAAAAAAATCCAAAAACAGCGACACAAAACACACTAATCAGAAAGCAAAAGTGTATCTTCGCGGTTATAATTCAAAAAAGAGAATGAAAAGAAAAGTATTTACTCTGTTGCTGATTCTGGCAACACTGCCCACTATAGTCATAAAGGCCGACGAGAAACACAAATTCGTACTCTCGCGCCAGATGTCGATAATGAACTCCATAATAAAGGATCTGAATCTTTTTTATGTTGACAGCATCATGCCAGAGATTCTGATAAACAAGAGTATCGACGCCATGCTGAACAACCTGGACCCATACACCGAGTACTACCCTGCCAGCAAGGCCGACGAGCTGAAGATGATGACCACGGGAAAATATGCGGGCATAGGTTCAGTGATACGTTTCCACACCGACAAAAAGACGACAGTGTTGAGCGAGCCATACGAGGGCATGCCGGCGCAGAAGGCTGGCCTGAAGGCCGGCGACGTTCTGGTCACCATTGATGGCATTAGCGTAAAGGGCATGAGCACCGACAGCGTGAGCGACAGATTACGTGGCGAGCCGGGCACTACGCTTACCATAGAATATGAACGCCCGGGCAAGAAGGGCACACACAAAGTGAAGTTGCAACGCGAGAGCATCGCCCTGCCGGCTATCCCCTATTACGGACTGGTAAAGGAGAACATCGGTTTCGTACAGTTGAACAGCTTTACCGACGGATGCGCGAAGGAGATGCGTCGCGCCATAGTAGAATTGAAGAAACAGGGAGCTACATCGTTCATCATTGACCTGCGCAGCAATGGCGGCGGCCTGCTGAACGAGGCTGTCGAGATAGTGAACCTCTTTGTCCCCAAAGACAAGATAATTGTAACTACCAAAGGCAAGATAAAACAGTCGAACGAGGTTTACAAGACACAGAAAGCGCCCATCGACACCACATCGCCCATCGCCATACTGGTGGACGGACAGACAGCATCGGCATCGGAGATTGTTGCCGGCGCACTGCAGGACCTCGACAGGGCCGTGATAATAGGCAGCCGCACATTCGGCAAAGGACTTGTACAGAGTACAAGAGAGGTCACCGGTGGCGGATACCTGAAACTGACAACAGCAAAGTACTACATCCCCAGCGGACGATGCGTGCAGGCGCTCGACTACTCGCATGTCATTGACCAGGGCAAGACATCGCGCGTGCCCGACAGCCTGACGACAGTGTACCACACCGCTGCCGGCCGCGAAGTTCGTGACGGCGGTGGCATACGCCCGGATATAGAGCCAAAATCGGAAGAGCTCTCTACCCTGCTCTTTTACCTGATGCAGGACATGGCAATCTTTGACTTTGCCACAGAGTACACACTCAAGCACGGCAGCATTGCCCCTGCCGAGACATACGACATCACCGACGAGGATTATGAGGAGTTCAAGAAGATGCTCAAATCGCGTAATTTCAGCTATGACCTCATCAGCGTAAAGGTATTGAAGGACTTGAAGGAGGCGGCCGAATTCGAGGGATTCAGCGAGATTGTAAAGGATGAGATTGCCTCACTCGAGAAGAAACTACAGGCCAACCTCGACCACTCATTGACCCACTTTGAGGCCGACATCCGCAAGATCATCGCCGATGAGATAATACACCGATACCACGGCCAGAGAGGACGCATAATATATAGCCTCCGCGAGGATACCGACCTCAACGAAGCATACAGAATCCTCGAAAACGAAAAGGAGTATAAGGAGATACTCACTCCTGCAAAGAAATAACATAATGCCCACCGAAATATTTCGGTGGGCATTATGTTATTTAAAAACCGCGAACACTTTTATCGCATTTATAGCCATATGAAATTTGAAAACACTCCCGTTTAGCACAAACGGTTCCCGCTTGCCAACAGCTTTCACCTTAAACCACACTTCGTGCACTTGGACATCGACAACACTCGTTTGCGCGAGTTTCCACCTTTCACCTTTAACCTTTAACCTTTAACCTTTCCGCCTTACTCCACAGCCTCAACGGCCACCTTGCCATCGCAAGAGCCAATGAGGAAATCCCTGTCGCCATCAAGCACACGCGACACGGTGTCACTACCGGCAACAACCACAATAAGCGACTTGGATGTATAGAGCGACACCTTGCTGCCCGGAGTAGCATAGCGTTTCAGCACAAGCTGCGAATCGGCAGGCAACGGCGCGCCCGCATGTAGCAAACTGTCATCAACAAACACCTCGCACTCGCCGGCATCGTAACCGACCGCAAAAGAGATACGGCACGCCGAAGCATCGGGCCCGCCACCGGCTGACTCCTTCAATGCATAATATGTGAAAAGCATTATTGCCAACAGCAACAAAGCGAAGAAAAGTACATTTCCTTTTAGGAAACGCATATTTGAATTACTGCTTCTTTTTGTACGCATAAACCATCAATTTTGTGGCTAAGATAGCAATAATAGCCCAACCCCGCAACGCCGGCAACCAAATTCACTGACAAACGGAATTATTTCGGCGCCAGAGAGCAAAATAAATATCAAAAGTTTGCAGTTTACAGCATTTATCACTAAATTTGCAGTGTAAGATGATTGAGGAGGGGCCGACAAGCCCCTCTTTTTCATACTATCACAAAAAGGAATCATATCATACAACAAAATAGAACAGGACTATATGATTGACAAACAACAAGTAATCGACCTCACCAACGAATGGTTGGCCGACAAAGAGTATTTTCTGGTAGATGTTGTCATTAGCAAGGACGACAAGATAACAGTTGAGATTGACCACGCCGAAGGCGTTTGGATTGAAGACTGCGCCGATTTGAGCCGTCATATCGAAAGCTGCCTCAGCCGCGAGACCGAGGACTACGAGCTCGAAGTGGGTTCGGCAGGTCTTGGACAGCCTTTCAAGGTGGTGCAGCAGTACCAGAACCACATCGGTCTTGAGGTAGAAGTGCTTACCAAAGACGGACGCAAGCTCAAGGGTATCCTCAAGGACGCCAACGAGAGCGACTTTACTGTAACCATCAGCAAGAAGGAGAAGCCCGAAGGTGCAAAGCGCCCCGTTCTTGTCGAGGAGGACCTGCAGTTCACCTACGACAGCATCAAATACACGAAATACATAATAAATTTTAAATAAAATGGCAAAGAAAGAAGAAACAATCAGCCTTCTTGATACATTTCAAGAATTCAAGGAGTCGAAGAACATCGACCGCACTACAATGATCAGCGTACTCGAGGAGAGTTTCCGCAAAGTTATCGTAAACCTCTTTGGCACTGACGAGAACTACTCGGTTATCGTCAACCCAGACCGCGGAGACTTCGAGATTCAGCGCCGTCGTACTGTCGTTGCCGACAACGAGGTAAAGGACAGCAACTTCGAGATTTCACTCTCTGAGGCACAGCTCATCGACGACACCTTCGAGGAGGGCGAGGAAGTGAGCGAGATCGTCAACTTTGCGGAGTTCGGCCGTCGCGCCATCCTCAACCTGCGTCAGACACTCGCATCAAAGATTCTCGAGTTGGAGAAGGACAGCCTCTACAACAAGTACAGCGAGAGAATCGGCCAGATTGTAAGCGCCGAGGTTTACCAGATCTGGAAGAAGGAGCTCCTGCTCGTTGACGATGAGGGTAACGAACTCATCCTCCCAAAGACCGAGCAGATCCCAAGCGACTTCTACCGCAAGGGCGACCACGTTCGCGCAGTCGTTGCACGTGTTGACAACATGAACAACAACCCAAAGATCATCCTCAGCCGCACATCTCCAATGTTCCTCCAGCGTCTTTTCGAGCTCGAGGTACCCGAGATCAACGATGGCCTCATCACCATCAAGAAGATCGCACGTATCCCAGGCAAGCGTGCCAAGATTGCCGTTGAGACATATGACGAGCGCATCGACCCTGTAGGTGCTTGCGTTGGTGTAAAGGGTTCACGTATCCACGGTATCGTTCGTGAGTTGCGCAACGAGAACATCGACGTTATCCCATTCACATCTAACATCGAGCTCTTCATCAAGCGTGCCCTCAGCCCTGCGAAGATCCAGGAGATCAAGCTCAACGAGGAGCAGCGTGTTGCCGATGTAAACCTCAAGAAAGAGGAGGTATCACTTGCTATCGGTAAGGACGGTCTCAACATCAAGCTCGCAAGTATGATCACAGAGTATACAATCAACGTATACCGCGAGATCGACGCACAGCAGGAGGATGACATCTACCTCGACGAGTTTGCCGATGAGATCGAGGAGTGGGTAATCGAGGCTATCAAGAACATCGGTCTCGACACAGCGAAGGCAGTGCTCAACGCTCCACGCGAGGTTCTCATTGAGAAGGCCGACCTTGAGGAAGACACAGTCGACCACCTTATCGAAGTGCTCCAGGCAGAGTTCGAGGATGAGGAATAAGCAACAAGAGGAAACTAATACTTAAAACGAGAACGAATGAAAATCAGACTAAATAAAGTACAAAAGGAACTCAACATTGGCTTGTCGACCATTGTGGAATTCTTGCAGAAGAAGGGCTTCGAGATTAAGGAAGACCCCAACGCAGTTGTTCCCGAAGGTGGTTACGAGATGCTGATGCAGGAGTTCAGCGCCGACAAGAAGGCACGCATACAATCGGACAACTTTACCAACGAGCGCCAGAACAAGGAGAAGCCAAAGGCAGCCCCTGTTGTTGAGGAGAAGCCAGTTGTAAAAGAGCCTGTTGCTGCGCCTGTTGTCGCTGAGGAGAAGAAAGCCGAGCCTGTTGTAAAGGAGACTCCAAAAGTTGAGGCACCTACAATCAAGGTTACAGGCCGCATCGACCTCGATGCGCTCAACAAGAAGAAGGTTCAGCCAAAGAAGGAGGAACCAAAGGTTGAAGAGCCAAAGAAAGAGGAACCCAAGAAGGTAGAGCCAGTTGTAGTGGCTACACCGGTAGCCGAGGAGCCAAAGGTGGCTGAAGCACCTGCAAAGGAGGAGCCACAGCCACAGCTCACACAGGTTGACGAGGTAGAGGCACCAAAGCTCAAGATCATGGGCCAGATTGACCTTGCTGCAATCAACCAATCTACACGCCCAAAGAAGAAGAGCAAGGAGGAGAAGAAGAAGGAGCGTGAGGAGAAGGACAAGCAGCGCGAGGAGCAGCGCAAACAGCAGCGCGAGGCTCAGCGCCAGAATCACGAGGGTGGCGAGAAGAAGAAGCGCCAGCGCATCAACAGCCAGCGCGTCGACATCAACGAGGTCAAGGAGAACAACAATAACAGCTGCAATGGCAACGACAACAAGGACTGGAGTGCTAACCGTAACAAGAGCAACAACCAGTCACAGGGCAGCCGCAAGGACCGCGACCGTCAGCACAAGCGTTTCGACAAGAGCGACGTAAGCGACGAGGACGTATCAAAGCAGATCAAGGAGACACTTGACCGCCTTACAAACCGCGGTAAGGGCAACAAGTCGGCTAAATACCGCAAGGAGAAGCGCGACATGGTTGCCGAGCGCCAGATGCAGCAGATGAACGAGGAGATGGAGCAGAGCAAGGTTCTGCAGCTCACCGAGTTCGTTACTGCAAACGAGCTTGCAAGCATGATGAACATCTCGGTAACACAGGTCATTGCAACCTGCATGAGCATCGGTATGATGGTATCAATCAACCAGCGCCTCGATGCCGAGACCATCAACATCGTTGCCGAGGAGTTCGGTTACACAACAGAGTACGTAAGCGCCGAGGTTGCCAATGCAATTGAGGAAGATGCCGATACCGAGGACGATTTGGAGCCACGCGCACCAATCATCACCGTCATGGGACACGTTGACCACGGTAAGACATCATTGCTCGACTACATCCGCAAGGCAAACGTTATCGCAGGTGAGGCCGGTGGTATCACACAGCACATCGGTGCCTACAACGTCAAGATGGAGAGCGGCAAGCACATCACATTCCTTGATACTCCAGGTCACGAGGCCTTTACAGCCATGCGTGCACGTGGTGCCAAGATCACCGATATCGTTATCATCATCATCGCCGCCGATGACGACGTGATGCCTCAGACCAAGGAGGCCATCAACCACGCCATGGCTGCCGGTGTACCCATCGTGTTCGCCATCAACAAGTGCGACAAGCCTACAGCCGATCCTAACAAGATCAAGGAGCAGTTGGCACAGCTGAACATGCTCGTTGAGGACTGGGGTGGCAAATACCAGTCACAGGAGATTTCTGCAAAGAAAGGTATGGGTGTCGAGGAACTCATGGAGAAGGTACTGCTCGAGGCCGAGTTGCTCGAGCTCAAGGCGAACCCCAACCGCAAGGCTACAGGTTCTGTCATCGAGTCAACACTCGACAAGGGCCGCGGTTATGTAGCTACCGTACTCGTTCAGAACGGTACATTGAAGGTTGGTGACATCGTTGTTGCCGGTACACAGTGGGGTAAGGTAAAGGCTATCTTCAACGAGCGTAACCAGCGCATCAAGGAGATCCGCCCAGCAGAGCCTGCACTTATCCTTGGTTTGAACGGTGCTCCGGCAGCGGGTGATACATTCAACGTTGTGGATAGCGAGCGCGAGGCACGCGAAATCACCGGCAAGCGCGAGCAGTTGCAGCGTGAGCAGGGATTGCGTACACAGAAGATGCTTACACTCGACGAGGTCGGCCGCCGCATTGCACTCGGTAACTTCCAGACCCTCAACATCATTGTCAAGGGTGACGTGGACGGTTCTATCGAGGCTCTCAGCGACTCACTCATCAAGCTCTCTACCGAGACTATCCAGGTAAATGTAATCCACAAGGCTGTCGGTCAGATTTCCGAGAGCGACGTGAGCCTTGCAGCAGCATCGGATGCCATCATCGTAGGTTTCCAGGTACGTCCATCAGTGACAGCACGCAAGGTTGCCGAGAACGAGGGTGTCGACATCCGCATCTACTCTATCATCTACGACGCTATCGAGGAGGTAAAGGCAGCCATGGAGGGTATGCTTGCACCTATCGTGAAGGAGGAGATCACTGCTACCATCGAGGTCCGCGAGACATTCCACATCAGCAAGGTGGGTACTGTTGCCGGCTGTATGGTACGTGAGGGTAAGGTTAAGCGCACTGACCGTGCACGCCTCATCCGTGACGGTATCGTTATCCACACCGGTTCTCTTGCAGCGCTCAAGCGCTTCAAGGAGGATGTCAAGGAGGTAGGTACAAACTTCGAGTGCGGTATCAGCCTTACATCACAGGATGACATCAAGGTAGGTGACATCATCGAGACATTCGTTCAGGTAGAGGTAAAACAGAAGCTATAATAACTCTTTTTACAGAATGAACACACTGGATACTGTCCTTTTGGTTGCAGCCGGAATAGGCATGCTGTTCGGACTGAAATCGGGACTTATCAAACAATTGAGCTTTGGAGCAAGCGTAGTAATAGGCTTGCTCCAAGCTACAATTTTCTACCCACGGACTGCAGCCTGGCTACAAGGGCTCACAGAGTGGGACAATCTTATATGCACCATTGCGGGTTTCGTAATCGTATTCGTTGCCACCGCTGCAATAATAAACATTGCAGGCGCTGTCTTACGATGGTTGCTCAAGGCCATACTGCTTGGGTGGCTCGACCGCATATTGGGTGCAGTATTTTCAACAATAGTAGCCATGGGTATTGTTGTCATGGGAGTGAACTTGAGCGAAAGCTGTTTCCCCGACAGCGAAATCACAGGCAAAACTTCACAGGCAGAATCATTGTTATACAAGAAGGTTGCCGAAGTTACTTTTTTAGTCATCGAGGAGGCGAAGAAGATAGATGAAGAAAAAGAACAACATACTGAAGAAGATTGCTAACAAGGCCTACGAATTCGGTTTTGTCAGCAAGATAAAGACGGACATAATAGAGAGCGGACTCAGCGAGGAGACTGTAAGACTTATCTCGCAAAAGAAGAACGAACCCGAGTGGATGCTTGAGTTCCGCTTACAAGCATATAGACATTGGCTCACTCTGGAGATGCCACAGTGGGCACACCTGGATATCCCGCCTATCGACTATCAGGCGATATCCTACTATGCCGATCCCTTGAAGAAGAACAAGGACAACAAGAACAAGGAGATTGACCCCGAGTTGATGAAGACATTCGAGAAACTGGGTATTCCCCTTGAGGAGCGTCTTGCGCTCAGCGGCACCGCCGTTGATGCCGTCATGGACTCCGTGTCGGTAAAGACCACCTTCAAGGAAGAGCTCAAGGAGAAAGGCATCATATTCAGTTCAATGGGCGAGGCTATTCAGGAGCACCCTGAGCTGGTACGCCAGTACTTGGGCACAGTAGTCAACTACCGCGACAATTTCTTTGCAGCGCTCAACACCGCCGTGTTCAGCGACGGCTCATTCGTGTACATCCCAAAGGGAGTACGCTGCCCACGCGAGTTGTCGACCTATTTCCGCATCAACGCGGCCAATACAGGACAGTTCGAACGCACGCTCATCATTGCCGATGACGACAGCTACGTATCGTACCTTGAGGGCTGTACTGCCCCCATGCGCGACGAGAACCAGCTCCATGCCGCCATTGTAGAGATTGTTGTGAACGAGAATGCCGAGGTCAAATACAGCACCGTGCAGAACTGGTATCCGGGCGATGCCGAGGGCAAGGGCGGCGTATACAACTTCGTTACCAAACGTGGCGACTGCCGTGGCAACAACAGCAAGCTCTCATGGACACAGGTCGAGACAGGCTCGGCCATCACATGGAAATACCCCAGCTGCATCCTGCGCGGCGACAATTCACAGGGCGAGTTCTACTCTGTGGCACTTACCAACAACTACCAGCAGGCCGACACCGGTACAAAGATGATCCATCTTGGCAAGAACACCAAAAGCACCATCATCAGCAAGGGTATCTCGGCCGGCAAGAGCCAGAATTCATACCGTGGTCTCGTGCGCGTGAGCAAGAATGCCGACAACGCCCGCAACTACAGCCAGTGCGACTCGCTGTTGTTGGGCGACAAGTGCGGCGCACACACCTTCCCATATATGGACATACACAACAACAGCGCCATTGTGGAACACGAGGCAACAACATCAAAGATATCCGAAGACCAGCTTTTCTACTGCAACCAGCGAGGCATAGGTACCGAGGAAGCCATTGGACTCATTGTCAACGGCTATGCACGCGAGGTACTCAACAAGCTCCCCATGGAGTTTGCCGTCGAAGCACAGAAGTTGCTCAGCGTATCACTCGAAGGAGCAGTAGGATGATTAAAAAAGAGGATTATGGAAAATTTACTTGAAATAAAAAACCTTCATGCCACCATCGATGGCAAAGAGATACTTAAAGGAATAAACCTCACCATCAAGGCAGGCGAGGTACACGCCATAATGGGTCCCAACGGTTCGGGCAAGAGCACACTCAGCAACGTACTTGTGGGTCATCCCGCATACACCGTTACCGAGGGCGAAGTCATCTACAAGGGCAAGAACCTGCTCGAGCTCTCTCCCGAGGACCGCAGCCACGAGGGACTTTTCCTCTCGTTCCAGTACCCTGTGGAGATACCGGGCGTGAGCATTACCAACTTCATGCGCGCAGCCATCAACGCAAAGCGCGAGTATCTGAAACAGGAGCCAATGAGCGCCGGCGACTTCCTCAAGCTCATGCGTGAGAAGCGTGCACTCGTCAACCTCGACAGCAAGCTTGCAAACCGTTCAGTGAACGAGGGCTTCAGCGGTGGTGAGAAGAAACGTAACGAGATATTCCAGATGGCAATGCTCGAGCCGACATTGAGCATCCTTGACGAGACCGACTCGGGACTCGACATCGATGCACTGCGCATTGTGGCCGAGGGTGTAAACAAACTCAAACGCCCCGACACATCAAGCATTGTCATCACACACTATCAGAGACTGCTCGACTACATCAAGCCCGATATCGTTCACGTGCTCTATAACGGCCGCATAGTAATGACCGCAGGCCCCGAACTCGTTCAGGAGCTCGAGGTTCGCGGATATGACTGGATTAAAAACGAGAACCAATGATGGGCAACGAACAGGAATACATAGAACTGTTCGGGCAGAACAGGGAGATAATCGACAGCGCCTGCGCAGCACTGCTCAACAGCAAGCGTCAGGATGCTTTCGAGCGCTTCAAGGCTACAGGCTTCCCCACCCGCAAGGACGAGGCATGGCGCAACACACCCATTGCCAAGCAGTTCGGCATTGACTATGGAATGAACCTGAAGCGTGCCGAGGCCGATGTCAACGCCGCAACAATCTTCCATTGCGATGTTCCAAACCTCAAATCGCACAGGGTTTATATTGTCAACGACAGCTACAGTCAGGCCGAAGGCTACAGCCGCGAGTTGCCCCAGGGAGTAATCCTTGGCAGCCTCAACGCCATTGCCGCAAGCCACCCCACCCTGCTCGAGAAATACTACAACCGCCTTGCAGCCAATGGCGACAGCATAGCGCAGTTCAACACTATGTTCGCACAGGACGGCGTTGTGCTCTACGTTCCACGCAATACCGTTGTCGAGGAGACAATACAGATTGTATCGCTCATCCAGGCAAACGTGGAGATGCTGCTCAACCGCCGCATCCTCGTTATCCTTGAGGAGAACAGCAAGGCGAACATCCTTTTATGCGATCACTCGTCACAGGAGAAGCAGTCACTCTCGACACTCGTTACCGAGGTGTTCGTGGGTACAGGCGCTTCGCTCAACATATACGACATTGAGGAGACAGCAAACAGCAACACCCGCGTGGCAACAATGCTTGTGGACCAGGCTGCCGACAGCCATTTCAACCATTGCTGCGTGACACTCACCAACGGCTTCACACGCAACAGCATCAGCGTTGCGCTTAACGGTCGCGGTGCAGACACAAGCATCAACGGACTTGCCATCGGCGACAAGACACAGCATATCGACAACCACACACTCGTTGACCACAATGTTGCCGACTGTACAAGCAGCGAGCTCTACAAATATATTCTCGACGAGTCATCTACAGGTGTCTTTGCCGGTAAGATGCACATACACCCCGGTGCACAGCGCACCGTCTCACAGCAGACAAACCGCAACCTGTGCCTCACCACATGTGCACACATGTATGCACAGCCACAGCTGGAAATCTATGCCGACGATGTAAAGTGCAGCCATGGTTCAACAGTGGGACAGTTGGATGAAAGCGCACTCTTCTACATGCAGCAGCGCGGCATCCCGGCCGACGAGGCACGCCACTTGCTCATGTACGCATTCGCCGGCGAGGTCATTGAAAACATTGACATCGTTCCCCTCAAGGAGCGCCTTCACATTCTCATCGAGAAACGTTTCCGTGGCGAACTCGGCAAATGCAAAGGTTGCAACCTGTGTAAATAAATTGCGTGCCATGTCATCCTGAACGCCAGCAAAGGATCTCAAACAATGGAAAAACAATAGTACAATGTACAACATAGACGACATACGAGAACAATTCCCCATTCTGGAGCAGACAGTGCACGGCAAACCACTCGTGTACCTGGACAACGCGGCCACCACACAGAAACCGCGTTGTGTCATCGATACCATAACAGAGCTCTACTGCACCACCAATGCCAATGTTCACCGTGGCGTGCACCACCTCTCGCAGGTTGCCACCACCGCAATGGAAAATGCGCGCGAGACCGTACGTCGTTTCATCGGTGCAAAGCACAGCCACGAAATCATCTTCACACGCGGCACCACCGAGAGCATCAACCTTGTGGCATCATCCTTCGGCGGTACATTCCTGAAGGCCGGCGACGAGGTCATCATCTCCACAATGGAGCACCACAGCAACATCGTGCCCTGGCAGATGCTGCGCGACCGCATAGGCATTACACTGCGTGTCATTCCAATGAATGACGACTGCACTCTCGACATTGGGACATACAAGCAGCTCATCAACGAGCGCACACGTCTTGTGAGCATAACCCACGTATCCAACGTGCTTGGCGTCACCAACCCCGTAAAGGAGATTATTGACATTGCCCACAGCCATGGCGTTCCTGTGCTCATTGACGGAGCACAGAGCACACCGCACATAAAGATAGATGTACAGGAGCTCGATGCCGATTTCTTCGCTTTCAGCGGACACAAAGTCTATGCCCCCACAGGCATCGGCGTGCTCTATGGCAAGGAGAAATGGCTCAACGGGATGCGACCCTATCATGGCGGCGGCGAGATGATAAAGACCGTACGCTTTGAAAAGACCACATACAACGAACTGCCATACAAGTTCGAGGCCGGCACTCCCGACTACATCGGCGCCATAGCACTTGGCAAAGCACTCGAGTGGGTGGAGAGCATAGGCATTGACAACATTGCCGCCCATGAGCACAGCCTTACACTGTACGCACTTGAAAAGCTGCGCCAGTTACCCGGCATGCGCATATTCGGCAACCCAGACGGCTCGGCAATCTCGTTCCTTGTGGGCGACATACACCCAGCCGACCTTGGCACAATCCTTGACCACCTTGGCATTGCAATACGCACCGGCCACCACTGCGCCCAACCACTCATCGATGCACTTGGCATCCCCGGCACCGTGCGTGCATCGTTTGCTGCATATAATACAAAAGAGGAGGTCGATACACTCATAAAAGGCATCGAAAGAGCCATAAAGATGTTTGCCTGATGCTAAAGCCCTACCAGACAGCAGGAATTATTGAAGCCGGATGCGACGAGGCCGGACGCGGATGCCTTGCAGGCGATGTATATGCAGCCGCAGTCATACTCCCGCCTAACTTTAGCAACGAATTGCTAAACGACTCAAAACAACTTACAGAGGCGCAACGCTACCAACTACGCGAGATTATAGAGCGCGAAGCCGTTGCGTGGTCAGTTGGCATAGTAACAGCCGCCGAAATTGACAAGATCAACATCCTGCGCGCATCAATCCTTGCCATGCACCGCGCTGTCGACGGACTCAAGACACGCCCACAGCACCTGCTCATCGACGGAAACAAGTTCACCCCCTACCCCGGCGTAACACACAACACAGTTGTAAAGGGCGATGCAACGTATATGAGCATTGCCGCCGCATCAATCCTTGCAAAGACCTACCGCGACGACTACATGATGCGCCTTGCGCAGGAGTACCCAATGTACGACTGGCAAAGCAACAAAGGCTACCCCACAGCCAAACACCGCGCAGCAATCCGCGAGCACGGCGTCACCCCATATCACAGAATGTCGTTCAACCTCCTGGGCGAGGAACCAAAACAGTTGGAGTTGTCGTTTGAGTAAAGATTGCTTCGCAATACCTGTCATTCTGATGGAGTGAAGCGACTGAAGAATCTCTTTTAAAAATTGCTCCCCTATTAGGGGAGCTGTTGCACAGCAACTGAAGGGTGCTTCGTGTCAGCCCCATTTACGTTTTTACCTTTTGGGCCTTTTAGCACTTAATGACTCATAGCCATTTAGCGCTTTACAGATAACAAAATTATTCCCCACGCAAAAAGCGCAGGGAACAATTCATTTTGTAGGGGCAGACCGATGTGTCTGCCCAATAATCTTCAATTATTTTACAAGCACCTTTTTGCCATTAATTATATATAAACCTTTACTTGGAGTGTCTACTTTTCTACCCTGCAAATCGTAAACAGTTTTCACCTCTCCGTTTTCAGTTTTCACATTTCCGCTTTCCCCTTTCACATCCTCAACGCCTGTTGCGCCGGTGATGTTGAAGCCACCACCGTTTTCGGGAGAAAGCGTTGTGAGTGTGTATGCAACACCGCCAATCTCCTCGACCTTGATTATACCGCCACGCATTGGGCGTGTTGCTGTAACAAAATCAACATCAACCGAGCCAACATTGACATTTGGCAACACAATAGCGCAGCTTCCGTCTGTTGCCGGCACCGACTCGGCAAGCACATAGTCGAATGAACGGCCATAGTTTGCCGACATTGTGATGCGCACACGGCTATCCTTTGTAAAATAGTTGCCGTTAACACCCCATTTCACGGTTACAGTCTCCCCTGCCGAATAGCTGTTCTTCTGCGGAGTAAGCGAGGCATTGAAAGCAGTTCCGCCCACAATCTGCACAGTAGCATCCCAAACAGAGTAGTTGCTATAGAAAGGATTGGCTGTGAGATAATCATAAACGGTAGCGGCAGGCATGTCATTTGCAAGGAAAGCAATAGGATAAGAACCGGCCGGCATTGACGGCACGTCAGTGCCTTCTGTCACAAAGTAGAACTCCTCGTCATAGATATCTGCCCTGTATTTGGGGCTATAGTCTATTACAGCTGCACTCTGGGGAGCCAAAGAACGGAAATGAGGCACCATTCCGTCCTCGCCATTGACATCGCGGATATTTGCACTGCTGCAGCCTATTGCCGAATATGTAACAGCGTGCTCATCGGATGCAGCTACAGGGATTGCAATGCATGCACCTTGAGGAATACGATAGGTATCCTTCATTACCGCCACATCAAAGACCGGCGCGCTGTTGGTTACACTCTTGTATGTATAAGCACCTGAAACACCATGCTTTACCGACTCCTCGCGTATCAACAATATCGATGGATATGAGAAAAACTCGCCCTCATTGTCCATAAGGCTACCCTCGCCCTGCGCAGTATGGAAATCGGCACCGAACATGTGTCCAAGTTCGTGCGCCACAACCCATTTGTCAGTCTTTGCATATCCGCTGCTCTTTGTCGATGCGTTATACACGCCATTACCGACAGAGAGTCCACTATTCTCCTCATACTGGCTTCTGTGATGTATCCACATACCCACATCATAAGCATCAGAGCCCACAGCCTCGTCAGTAAGTTCCGTACCAAAACTCACATTGTATATATTATCGTCAATCATATTACGCTGCGACATCACAAGACGGCTATCCTCCACAACATCGAAGCAGATGCCCAACGGCACGAACATACGATTGGCATACTCCTCGCATTCACTCCAGAAGTCTAGCACATTATTGTAGTCGCTACCAAGATCCTGCTCAAAAGCCGACACCGTGACAGGCAACGCCAAACGATAATAGCGCATGTTATTGTCACCGGGAATGGCATTCTGGGCAACGCCACGTGTCTGTGCTGTAGCCAAGCTAACCACAAACAATAAAAATATAAGAACTGCAAATCTTATTTTCTTCATTTTAATTCAATTTTAACATTGCAAAAAAACGAAAAAAAACGCACATAACAGTAGAGAATACATTATTTAACAAATGCTGTTTTTTGGGTAGTTTTTCTTTATAAGTTCTTATAAACAGCAAGTGTTGCATTAATATATGTTAACATTGCAAATTCAATATTTTACAAATATTAAACATTTTAACACGGGAAAAGGCCTAAATTTGCACAACTCAATTTAACAAATCAATCATTTATTAAACACAGACACAAATGAAAAAAATCACATCATTAGTTATCGCGGCATTCTGTGCCTTGATGACATTTACAAGCTGCGAAGTTGAAAAGAGTGCAAATAACCTTGAAGGAATTTGGGAGCTCAAGTCTACAACAACCTATTATGAGAACGGAGAAACCGAAACCGTAAAGCCAGCCGATGGCGAATGGCAAAAATACACATTCACCCAAAGTGCTGTGACAATCACATCAAACAATACCCCCAACAGCATGCCATTGCCTTACACAGTTGAAGGTGACGACATTGTTATAGGCCTCTATGGCGTGGGAGCAAAACTGGAAATTTATATGCTCACAAACAACACGCTGAAAATAAGGACAAACAACCCCATTGAAACAGAGGATGGAGTAGACTACACAATCAGCACATATAAGAAAATATAAGAACGTCGTTCCATACACAACCAAACCAACAAAGCATCCACATCCCAAAAGATGTGGATGCTTTGTTTATGGTAATAATATAGCAGTTGACCCAGCGGACCCTGTCATACTGAGCAAAGCGAAGTATCTCTGTTCTGCGTAGTTTTGAGATCCTTCACATCCGTTCAGGATGACAAATTCGCGAATAATATCAACATTGGGTCAACTTCTA
>JAFZFO010000063.1 GCA_017555845.1 Bacteroidaceae bacterium
GCAACACAGCGGAGAGCCCTGTCGGCAGCAGGCCATTGTGCGAGGACCGTCCAAACGTAGTACGGCAATTATATTTTTCCAAAATTGCCGTACGCAGTGCGATCCGCAGCACCCTGCTGCCGACAGGAAGGCTTGCAGCGACAAGGTTGGGGCAAGCGAGTAAAAACCAAGCTTGCTTGGGTTTTGCAACGAGCGCAGCTAAAGCTCGCCAAAGGCAGTGAGAGGGACGGACGAGTTATATTGCCTAAAGGCAATTCACGAGCAGGAGGAGTGAGCGACTGGTGCGCCCGAGTGCCGAGTTCTTTGGTACTTTCTGTCACACAGAAAGTACAAGGCACAACGATAATAAGAAAAAATAGAAAACAGATTAAAGGTAAATTCTGCTGTTAAATTAAATATTTATTTATACCTACCCACAGAGTTTGCAGGTAAGCCCTGTCGTCACTACGGTGCGGATGAGTGAAAAAAATCTTCTCATTGCATTTTTTTGCCTGAAAATTTGCGTCCATTTTTTTTTTATTTATTTGCGCCGTTAACTGGAATGAAAATAATATACATAAATAAAAACTATGAAAAAGTTTCTTTCATTATTGACAATGCTTTTGTGCATGGTGGCTACTTCTTGTGATGAGCCAATGGATGGTGACTGGTCACCAATAGAGGTTGATAAACAGCAGTTGGAGTTTACTTCTGCTGGTGGTGAGCAGACTGTTACAATGTTAAACTATGGTCATTGGTGGATAAATGGTAGCAATAATATAGAAGTTGACCCGGCCTCATTGCGTCTATAGTTTAAAAGTGTGTCCTTGAATGGTGTGACTATCGTTCTACAATCTCAAACGGAACACGCACTGAAATACCATCCTTCATCATCTCCGTGATATTAGGATATATGCGCTGTTTGAAACTGTCCCAGCTGCGCTGTTCCATATTGCTCCAACCGGCCTCGGCAATGGCCATAGAACGTGGGAACGCCATGTATGTAACACGGTTGATGTCTCTGATGGCCTCGGCCCACAACGTTCCCATCACGCCCTGTATGTGTGCCTGCTCCTCGGCAGGGAGGGCGTATCCCGGGTCGAGTCTATAGCTCTGCTCAAGGGTTGTGATAGGCATTCCCCAATTGTTGAATTCGGGGAGGTCGCCGCGGTATTGTGGGTAGTCGAGATAGGCGTGCTCTCCCGGCGCCATGATGAGTGGGTGCCCATATTTGCGTGTAAGCTCAATGCACTTTGGTGTGAGCGCGTTGCGCCATGTTACGAGGGTTACATCGTTGGGGTAGGGGAACAGGTAGTCGTTGGCTGGTGGCCATATATTGTCGAGCTCACACCACAGAATGGCCTGCTTGCCATTGTCGCGCACGATGTTCAGGATGTTGTTGAAGAACAGAATCATCAGTTGCGACGGCTTTTCGTAACCGAGTTGTTTCATAATGTCGAGGCAATGGTGGCATTTTGCCCAGTTCTCCTTTACGGCAGCCTCGTCACCACCCAGATGTATGTATTTCGATGGGAACAATTCTGCCACCTCCTTTATGATATCCATATATATGCCGTATACCTGTGCGTTGGTTGCGCACAGCATCATATTGGTGGTGTGGCCAAGGTCTTTCTTCTCGTTGTGGCGGAATGCGCAGCCAAGCTCGGGGTGCGCGGCAAGGATGGCAACCGAGTGGCCTGGGATGTCAAGCTCGGGGATAATCTCGATGTTGCGCTCGGCGGCGTATTGTATGATATCCTTCAGCTCCTCCTGCGTGTAGTAGCCGTTGTCGGGGCCTTGGTTGCTGCCGCCATGTACGCGGTGGGCGCCGATATTCGTGAGCTCGGGGTGGCTCTTTATCTCTATGCGCCAACCCTGGTCATCGGTAAGGTGCAACTGTAGGGTGTTGAACTTGAAGCGTGCCATCTGGTCGATGAACAGCTTTACATCCTTTACAGGGATGAAATGACGGGCGGGGTCGAGCATTATGGCGCGGAAACCGAAACGTGGGCTGTCGTCGATGCGTACGTGTGCAATCCTGTTCTCGGCAGTGTTGCAGATGTCGCCAATGAGAAGTTGGTCAAGTGTCTGCAGTGCAAGGAATATGGCGCCTTCGGTGGCTCCTTTTATAAAGATGCCGTTTTTGTTTACCTCCAGAGTGTAGTGCTCGCGTCCGGCAAGGTTGCTGTCCACTTGGAGTGAGATGATGTTCTTGCTGCTCTTGCTGCTGATGCTTGGCGTCAGGCCCAGACGCTTTTGGGTGATGCGCTGTAGTTCTTTGATGACGAAGGCGTCGCCGGGCAAAGCGCTGTTTATTGTTGTTGCGCTGTTTACTTCGAAGGTCTTTCCTTTGCTGCACTGTTCTATTTTGTTGGGGTAGGGGATGAGTGCCTGTGTGTTGTCCTGTGCAATAGAAACTGTGGTTGTTGCAATTGCGATTATTGCAGCGAAGAGTGTTTTTTTCATATTATGGTTGTTGTTTGCTTGACTGGTTCTATTCTCTGTGGCTTTCTTGCCGGTGGCCTTTGCTGATGTTTTGGGCAGACACGCCGGTCTGCCCCTACATGTGTTGCCTTACTTCTTTATATTGAGTTTGTTCAATGCGTTCTGGTATCTCTTGGCGTTAGCGTTGTGCTCGCTCAAGGTCTTTGCGAAGTTGTGCGTGCCCGAGAAATCCTCCTTTGCGCACATGTAGAGATAGTTGTGCTTGGAGTGGTTGAGTACGCTCTCAATGGCCTGCTTTGATGGGATACGTATTGGGCCAGGTGGCAATCCTGTGTGCTTGTAGGTGTTGTATGGTGAGTTTACCTCAAGGTCTTTCTTGAGAATGCGCTGGCGTGTGGGGTCGCCAAGTGCGAACTTTACTGTAGGGTCGGCCTGCAGTGGCATGCCACGCTTGAGGCGGTTGATGTAAAGGCCGGCAACAGTGGGCATCTCGGCGGTGTTGGCGGTCTCCTCATCAACGATGGATGCCAGGGTGGCTACCTGCAATGGTGTGAGGCCGGCGGCTTTTGCCTTTGCCTTGCGCTCCTCGTTCCAGTATTTGCGGTTCCAGCCGGCCATTTTCTCAAAGAAATCTTCGGCAGTGATATCCCAGTAGACTTCGTAGGTGTCGGGGAGGAAGAATGCCGGGATGTTGGCTTTGTCGTATCCGAAGCATGACATTGCAATTGGGTGTGTGTATTCGGCAAGTTGGGCCGAGTCGGCCATTATCTGCCTGCTTATGATGCCTATTGCCTGCTGTACGTCTCTTGTTGCCGGTATGGTAACCCTTACCGGTGTCTGCTGGCGGCTGACAATGCGGTTGTATATGTCGCTCATGGTGTCGCCGTCCTTTATGGCATATTTGCCGCTGCGCTTGCGGCTGTCGTATTTGTTGTGCTGGGCAAGTGCGGCGAAGCCATCGGTCTTTGCGGCTGGGGCGGCTTCCTCAATCTTCTTGATGACAGATGCAGCGCTGTCCTGTGGAGTTATGTATATGTATGCTGTCTCGTCGAGCTGTACCGTTGAGATTTTTACCGAGTAGTATTTGTATCCCAGTGTGTATCCAATGTATGCGAGTGCGGCGAGTGCTGCAAGTGCAATGAAAATTAAGAGTTTTCTTTTGTTTTTGCCTTTCTTTCCCATAAAATCAAATTTGTACAAAAATACAATATAGAAGATTTAAAGCCAAACCAAAAACAATTTTTGTTGTTTGGTTGTTATATTGTTGTAGGGGATGCTGTGTGTTTGGGGTGTTTGCGGAGCCTTTATGTCAAAAAAAACGATATGGGTGATTGCGGATGTTTTTGTGTTTCATTAAAATATATTTTGAACTCGCGGTGAAAAATGTTAAAGCAAGCTTTACATTTCTCGCTCGTTTTTGCTATATTTGCAATAGATTGCGTGTATAATGGACATTTCCTGCGTCGGGGGAGCGTGTGCGTGGTCGCAATCGGTATTGCGCTGTTCTGTAACACGTTGAGCAGCAACGCTTTTATTGAATAGAATGATAATTAAATAAAAATAGGACATGAGAATTTTGCAGAAAAAGAATTTTGTTTCTATCTCTTTGCTTCTTGTGATGTTGCTTGCATCATGTACATCATACAAGCAGGTGCCATATTTGCAGAACAGTAATGAGTGGACCCAGGTTGAACAGGCTGCGGCTGTGCATGAGCCAAGAATACAGCCAGGCGACTTGTTGAGCATTATTGTGTCTAACCCCGATAACCCGGCTTCTTCGTTGGCTTATAACCTTGTTGGTCCATCGGAGCAACGTAGTCAGTCTTTGCAGTCGCAACCTACGTTGCAGAACTATCTTGTGGCAGCGAATGGCGAGGTGGCTATCCCTAATGTGGGTAAGGTAAACATTGGAGGTATGACCATAGCCGAGGCCGAGCAGTATATCCTTGAAAAGGTGCGTGGAGCTTTCTCAACGACTCCGGTTGTCATTGTACGTTTTGTGGATTTCAAGATTTCGGTACTTGGTGAGGTTGTTGCGCCTGGTTCATTTACAATAAAGAATGGCAAAGTGACAATTCTTGAGGCATTGGCGCTTGCGCATGACCTTACAATCTATGGACAGCGTGATAATGTAAAAGTGATACGTGAGGATGCAATGGGCAAGAAACAGATTGTGGAACTTAACCTCAACGACGCGTCAATCCTGAACTCGCCTTTCTATTACTTGCAGCAGAATGATGTGGTTTATGTGACACCGAACAAGTCGAAAGCGAAAAACTCTGATATCGGTTCAAGTACATCGCTTTGGTTCTCGGGTACATCGATCCTCATTTCATTGGCATCACTTTTGTTTAACATATTGAAATAATCAATAGGGTATGAGAGATAACGAAAATGTCATCATTGACAATGAAAACGAGGAGGGTGGTTTTGACATCCGTGTGATTCTTGGTTATTTGCGTGCAAACTGGCCGCTCTTTGTGGCATCTGTTGTTGTGTGTCTGGCGTTGGCTTTTGCATATCTGCGTTATGTGACCCCAATCTATAATGTGTCGGCAAAGGTGCTGTTGCAGGATAGCGAAAAGGGTGGCTCGGTGCTCTCGCCATCGGACATGTTGGCCGACTTCGGTATGCAGGGCAGGAGATCGAACGTGGAGAATGAGATACAGTTGATGTCGTCAATGGCGGTTGTGCGTGGTGCTGTTGTCGATGCTGGTCTGTATGTCAAATATTATTCCGGCGAAGCTCTCTTGTATAAGGATGCGGCTCCATTTGTGGTCTCTCTTGACAATGCTACTTTGTCTAATCTTGAGGAACCGCTCGCTCTTAATTTTGCTGTCAATGCAGCCGGCGAGGTTGCTCTTGCGTGCGACTATTGTGGAAATGTGCAGTCCGGCGTTTCGTTGCCAACTTTTCCTTATGTGTTTGAGTCGCCTGTGGGTGGCGTAACAATTGAGCGCAATCCGGCGGTGGAACTTACACCAGGCAATCTTGTGGCTATAATATCTCCTGTTGATGCTGTTGCAGCCGAATATAAAGGCTCATTCTCTATCTCTCCGCTGTCCAAGACTTCATCGGTAGTGGTATTGTCATACAATACTCCATATCCTTGGCTTGGCGCGGATTTCCTCAACGCCATTATTGTCAGCTTCAACAATGTTACCAACGAGACAAAGCGTCAGGTGGCATGCCGTACCGAGGCTTTTATCTCGGAGCGTCTCAAATCTGTACGCAAGGAACTTGAAGAGATGGAGGGTAGTCTTGCTGCATATAAGAAGCAGAATGAGCTTGTAGATCCAAAGCTCGATGCTTCACAGGTTGTGCAGAAGAAGGCTGAGTATATCAAGCTCCTTGAGCAAATTGACCTCAAGATCGAGGCTTCGAAATATCTGATAAGTTTCGTAAATGATCCCACAAACGACATGCAGGTCATTCCGTCTACTTTCGGTAGTGATCTCGATCCTGCATTGGCGAATTTGATAAGCAACTATAATTCAAAGGTCCTCGAGTATAAGACTTTGCAACAGACAACTTCAGAGGGTAACCCTGTCCTCAGAAATGCCAAGGCGATGTTGGCTGCGATGCAGGATGATTTGCGCAGAGCACTGCAGGCGCTTGACCAGTCTTTGTCTATTGAGCGTAAGGCTGTTTCAATCCTTGCCGACAAGTATACGGGTCGTTTTGAGATGTCGCCCGAGGTAGAGCGTCAGCTCTTGACAATCACACGTGAGTGTGACATCAAGTCGGGCTTGTATGTGATGCTTTTGCAGAAGTATGAGGAGACATTGCTCAGCATTGAGGTGCAGAGTGACAACCTCAGCTGCATTGATGCTCCTATTGTGACAGGTATCGTTTCTCCTAACGGTAGGATGATATACCTTGTTGCGTTGTTCATTGGTGTGCTGTTGCCATCGGCGTTCATCTATATCCGTGTTCTCTTGCGTAACAAGTTCTATAGTGTTGAGGAGGTGCAGGCGGCCATTAAGGCTCCATTCCTCGGTTCAATACCATTGAATGATTCCGACAAGCAGAAGACTGCCGGCAAGCGAATCATTGTGGTTGAGAAGAACAAGAACGACATTATGGCCGAGGCATTCCGTACATTGCGTACTAACCTGCAGTTTGTCATGAACAAGACTCAGGGCAAGGTGGTAATGTTCACTTCTACGGTATCGGCCGAGGGCAAGACATTCATTGCGGCCAACCTTGCTGTCAGCACCGTGCTGCTTGGCAAGAAGGTGTTGCTCATTGGTTGCGATATCCGTCGTCCACGTCTTGCCGAGATGTTCAACTTCAGTACCAGTCTGAAGGGTTTGACAAGTTATTTGGCAGCGCCTGAGGATGAGATTGAGATGCTCGATAAGCTGATACAGCCTTCAAATGTTGTTGATGGCCTTGATGTCCTTACTGCAGGTGTTGTTCCGCCTAACCCGGCAGAGCTCCTCTCCGGCAATAATCTTGACCGTGCAATTGAATATCTGCGTGGCAAGTATGACTATATCATCATTGATGCTGCTCCTGTGGGCTTGGTTGCCGATTCTTTGATTGCGAGCCGCGTTGCCGACATAGTTGCCTATGTGGTGCGTCTTGGACATACCTTCAAGACCGACTCTGTGTTCATTGAGTCTCTTATCCAGGAGGGTAAGCTTGAGAATGTTGCAGTTCTGGTCAATGGCGATGATTTGAATGACAAGACTTATGGATATGGTGGCCGTGGCCGCAGATATTCTAACTATGGTTATTCGGGTTATGGCTATATTAACTCTGATAGTAAAAAGAATAAATAATCACAGTTTCTGCTTTTTAATTGGTGACATCAACAGGGATTTTGCCCTGTTGATGTCTTTTTTTTGTAAAATTTATTGCTAAAGTATTGCGAAGTCAAAAAAAAAGTGTACCTTTGCACTCCGGTATCAGATACCATCTTTGAGCAATCAAAGGTAAAGCAGTTTCGGGGTGTAGCGCAGTTGGTAGCGCATCTGGTTTGGGACCAGGGGGTCGCAGGTTCGAATCCTGTCACCCCGACAACTGAAAAGACAATAGAGACGGGTTCAGCGGTGCTCGTGCTTGAAGTCTGGGTGAAAGCCTGAAAAATTAAAACCGTCATTCGGGGTGTAGCGCAGTTGGTAGCGCATCTGGTTTGGGACCAGGGGGTCGCAGGTTCGAATCCTGTCACCCCGACAAGAATCTCTCAAGGTAATTCCTTGGGAGATTTTTTTGTGCGATGTAGTGAAGGTGCTTCTTTAGATTGTGGGAGCCGTTGTGCTGATGGCTTGCGTGTTTTACTTATCGGTGCCTCGTTGTCACGTATGTGTCTTCTACAAATGAGAATGCCTGCCCTTTAAAAAGGACAGGCATTGTCTGTATATGTGTCTGTTTGTTTACTCTTCTACTTCTATGTAGTTTCTGAGTCCGCTCCATGAGCCGGTGCTATACTGGCGCTCGATGATGTTCTCGACCTTGTCGGGTACGTTGCAGAAAAAGTCGATGCCGGTAAAGCGCTCAAGGAAGTCGATGCTGCATACCTCGGTCTGGCTCTCGCCGTTGACGTGCTTGAACAGCAGGCCGATGCTTTTGTATGAGCCGCTCTTGAGACACAGGAGTGCCATGTAATAGTAGTCGGGTACGGTGGGGCAGCTGCCGACGGTGCGGTATTCGCCCTCTCTGATGGTGGCGCCTTTTACAATGTATAATGTGTCGCAGAATGCCTTGTTGCGTCCCCAGCCCTGTACCAAGCCTTCGCAGTCGCTCCATGCGCCTGTGTTGAAGCGGCTGTACATTGGAGAGATGTTGCTGTAGTAGAATGTCTGCTCATTGGCGTCCTTTGAATATACGCGGTCGTATGATGCCACTACGTGGCCGCGTACGAAACCGTTGCGGTTTATCTCGTTCTTGGTCATCACGTACTCCTCGGGCATGTCGGGGTTGGGCTGGAATGGGTCGCCTCCCCATTCGGTGTTGTCCCAATTGTCGCGTTTCCAGTTGATACCCCTGTTGCTGGGGTCAAAGGTGAATGCTGTCCAGCGGCAATGCTTGCGCTCCTTGTTGTGGGCAATGCTGTATGTGATGTTCTCCTTGCCGTTCACGGTTGTGGTGTGTGACAGGAAAATGTCGCTGTTGTGTATGGCGGGTATCTCAATGCGTGTGGCGTATTTCGCACCATGCCATGTGTTGGCGTTGGTGTTGCTTGGGTCAACGGCTGGTGTGTCGTTGCCGCCGGTCTCGTTACACGAGGCGAGTATTGCGATTGCGAGTATTGCAAGGAGTACTTTTTTCATAATAAGTGGCTGTTCGCTATTTGGCATAAAAAAAGGTGTACCGAAATACACCTTTTTATATAAATCGTCGATTCGATTACTTCTTCAAAGTCTTGCTGTAACGGCTCATGAACTTGTCCACACGACCTGCTGTGTCGACCAACTTTGCCTTACCAGTGTAGAATGGGTGAGAAGTGTTAGAGATCTCAAGCTTGATCAAAGGATAAGTCTCACCTTCGAATTCGATAGTCTCTTTTGTGTTGCATGTAGACTGCGAAAGGAAGCAGTCGCCATTTGACATGTCCTTGAATACAACCGGACGATAAGCTGCGGGATGAATGTCTTTTTTCATTGTTATTATTGTTATTAAATTATTTATTTGCTATCACAAAAATGTGTGCATTACTTTACGAGGTGCAAAGGTAACTTCTTTTGTGCAAACGACAAAACTTTTTGGCTCTTTTTTGGCATCATTCACAAAAAATGCTTGAACCGAGCCTGATGTGGGTGCTGCCATGTTCAATGGCTATAGGGTGGTCGTCGCTCATGCCTGCCGAGATTATGTTGAATCGTTCGTTGCCGGCAAAATATGTATCCATTATTTCGTTGAACAGTTCCTGTGCCTGTGAGAACTCACAGTGCAGCTGTGCTGTGTCATCAGTGTTGCTTCCCATGCACATTATGCCGCGCAGTTCTACGTTCTCCAACGAGCGCCAGTCGCCTTGCTCCATCAGCTCGCGGCACTCCTGTGGGGTGAGGCCGAATTTGGTCTCCTCCTGTGCTATGTGTATCTGCAACAGGCAGGGAATGCGGCGGCCGCATTTTGCGCCTTGTCTGTTAACTTCGCTCAGCAGCTTATAGCTGTCTATGCTGTGTATGAGGTGCACGAACGGGGCAATGTACTTTACCTTGTTTGTCTGCAGGTGCCCGATGAAGTGCCAGTTGATGTCTTTGGGCAATGCCTCGTGCTTTACTGTGAGGTCCTGCGCCTTGCTCTCGCCAAAGTCGCGCTGTCCGGCGTCGTAGGCGGCCTGTACTGCATCAATGGGGTGGTATTTTGACACGGCAATGAGCGTCACCCCTTGTGGCAGGGTGGCGCGCAGTGCTGTTATCCTTTCGCCAATGCGATTATGCCTCATAGTGGAAAATGTCCACGATTGCGCTTTCGTTCACTGATGCGAGGTTGTAGTCCATGATTGAATCCTCCATGTGCTTGTTGAGGTTCTTCACGGCGTTGGTAACGTCCTCGGCCTTCACAAGGATTACAACCGATGACTTCTTCTCCTTTGCCGATACCTCGTCGATTGTCACCATTGTGATTTTGCACTTGAACCACTTGTCGGCGGTCTCGCTCATGCTGTCAACCAGCTCGTTGTACTTTGTACGCTCCATCTTGTTGATGTTGAACTCGCCTGTAACCTGTGGTTGCAGCTCCTTGGTAATGCGCTTCTCAATCTCGGTGAATGTGAAGCCCTGTACCAGGTATGTCTCATTTACTTTAGTGTTGAGGCCCTTCTCGCCCGGGCGCTCGTATGTCACTTTTACTTCGAACCAACTTTGTACCATAGTCTATAATGTGTTTTTATGTTATTGAAAAAAGTCGCGGAAAACCGCGACTGCAAAGGTAGTAAATGAAAAATTTTATTTGTTGCTTTTTCACTTTTTTATGCAAAATATTTTTTCCGGCAGTTGGTCAGACGCAAAACCTGGGTCAGGAGAGTGTACTCCTCGTTATCCTCGTCATACTCGTACTCCTCCTCGGCGTCGTTCCCGTTGTAGTCATCCTCGTCATAGTCAATCTCATCGTCCTCGGCTTCGCCGGGGATGAATTCGTCATCGTCGTCATCATTGTACATTGACAGGCGCTTTTGGCTCGACTTTCCAAGTGGGCTGTATCCCAATATCTCAAGTTCCTGATAGGGGAGCATTGACTCGCCGCTTTCGCGTGTGAGTGCATCCAGTATTTCGCTTAGTTCCTTGTTTATCATAATTGTGGTATTATAATTCTCTTTCTCTTTCAGTGGCGCGGTTGCCTGTCCTGTGCCTCACGTATTCGCGGGCAAAAAAGTTCTCGCTGTCTACGCGCGCAATCAGTGCCTGCCGGTATTCGTTGAACGATGCAATGCCGCGCCGTGCAATGCCACTATCCATTGCCGCACGTGCCACGGCCGATGAAACCTCGGTAAGCAGCCGTTTGTCGCCCGGCTTGGGCAGGATGTACTCCTTGCCAAAGGTGAACGTACGGCCATACTGCTCCTCAATCTCCTTGGTGACAGGTTGCTGTGCAATTGCTGCTATGGCTTTTGCCGCGGCAATCTTCATCGCCTCGTTTATTGTTGTCGATAAGGTGTCGAGCGCACCGCGGAACAGGTAGGGGAACGACAACACGTTGTTTATCTGGTTGGGGCTGTCGCTGCGTCCGGTGGCAACGACCGCGTCGGGGCGCCACTCCTTGGCCCGGTTGTACGAGACTTCGGGCACGGGGTTGGCCAGTGCGAATATTATTGGCGACGGTTGCATTGATTTTATGTCGCTCTCGCTCAAAAGGTCACCTATTGACAGGCCTATGAACGCGTCGGCACCATTTATTGCCTGTGTCAGGGTGGTGGCGTTGCTGTCGGTGGCGAATTGGCGTTTCATGTCGTTGAGGTCGGTGCGCGCGGTGGTTATCACTCCCTTGCTGTCGAGCATGGTAATCTGCTCGCGCGAGATGCCCATCTCCAACAACATTGTGGCGCTTGAAATGGCTGCCGCACCGGCACCGTTGATGACAATCCTTATGTTGCCAATCTCCTTGCCTGTTACCTCGCAGGCATTGAGCAGTGCTGCGGCGACGGTCACTGCCGTGCCGTGCTGGTCATCGTGCAGCACGGGGATGTCGAGCAGTCCGCGTAGGCGCTTTTCGATGTAGAAACATTCGGGCGCCTTGATGTCCTCGAGGTTTATTCCGCCGAAGGTAGGTGCAAGGGCCTGCACTGTGGCAACGACTCTCTCGGGTGTTTCGTCGCTTATCTCAATGTCGAACGCGTCAATGTCGGCATATGTCTTGAAAAGCATTGCCTTGCCCTCCATCACGGGCTTTGCAGCCAGCGCGCCGCGGTTGCCAAGCCCCAGCAGTGAACTGCCGTTGCTTACCACGGCCACAAGATTGCCTTTGTTGGTGTAGCGGTAGGCCTTCCATCTGTCCTTGCTGATCTCCATTGCCGGCGCTGCCACTCCCGGCGTGTAGGCCATTGCCAACTCTTCGGGTGTCTCAATGGGCTTGGCCGCTATTGTCGATGTCTTGCCCGCTTTCCCGGCACTGTGGTATGCCAGGGCTCTGCTTTTGAAAAAATCGTCCATATCTTTTTATTATTCCAACAACCGCTGTGCCATTTTGTTTGTACATCTTTGTCGTTTCGCTTTAAAAACGTATCTTCGCAGTATAATCCTTAATATATTATGGAGAACTTTCTCGAACTTTTGAAGCAAAGACGCAGTTCGCGCGTGTTTACCGACGAACTGATAGATAAAGATACGGTCTGCAACCTTATGAAGGCGGTGCTGATGTCGCCGTCGGGTCGCAGAATAAACCCTTGGGAGTTTGTCCTTGTCGAGGACAAGGCGATGCTCAAGGCGCTGTCGCAGTGCAAGGAGCATGGCGCAGGTCTGCTCGAGGGCGCTGCCATTGCCGTGGTGGTGCTTGGCGATACCACAAAGACCGATGTGTGGATTGAGGATTGCTCAATTGCAACAATCATCCTGCAGCTTGCCGCCGAGGAGTATGGACTTGGCAGCTGTTGGGTGCAGATGCGCCTTCGCAAGGATGCCGACGGTAACCTTGCCGAGGACAATGTGCGCAGCCTGTTGGGCATTCCTGCGCACTATGCCGTGCTTTCAATTGTGGGCCTTGGACACAAGGCGCGCGAGACTCAGCCATTTGACGAGGAGAATATGCAGTGGGATAAGGTACACATAGGAAGCTTTGGAAATGAATGAAAAAATAGTTTTTGTCGGTGCCGGTAATATGGCGACGGCAATTGCATACGCCCTGAAGGATAGCGGCAATCCACCGGTTGCGGTATGGAGCCGCACACTTGAGTCGGCAGCAATGCTTGGAGGCAGGGTGGGGTGCGCTTTTACCGATGACCTCGCTTCGTTGCCAGCGGCCGACATTGTCATAATCTCCGTTGCCGACAGTGCTTTGCGCGATGTCGCTACAGCCGTAGCCCAACGTTACCCCGATGCGCTGCTGTTGCACACAGCCGGCAGCATCCCCATGGAAACTCTGCGCGAGGCAGGGGCAACACGCTATGGAGTGCTCTATCCAATGCAGACTGTCAACAAGAACAATGTCACGTCGCTCAGGAATATCACAACCTTCATCGAGGGATGTGATGACACCGTGACCGCGCAGATTGAGAAAATAGCCCTCCTTGTCAGCGAGAAGGTTGTCTATGCAACCAGTGAACAGCGCTGTTCGCTCCATGTTGCGGCCGTTTTTGCCTGCAACTTCCCAAATGCAGTCTATAACATGGCCTATGAACTCATGCAGCGCAACGGCTTGCCTTTTGATGCAATGTTGCCGCTCATTGATGAGGCTGCCCGCAAGGTACACCGCATGACACCGCTTGAGGCGCAGACAGGCCCCGCACGCCGTGCCGACAATAATGTGATGAACGCCCACAAGGCAATGCTCGACAGTGAACTTGCAAATGTATACGAGACACTGAGCAATTATATAATGAAGAGAAACAGATAATATGATAAACTACGATCTTAAAAAGATAAAGGCACTCATCTTTGATGTAGATGGAGTGCTCAGCCGCGAGACAATATCAATGTTCCCCAGCGGTGAACCAATGCGCACCGTGAACATAAAGGACGGTTACGCCCTGCAGCTTGCAGTGAAAGCCGGTTTCCACGTTGCCATAATAACCGGTGCACGCACCGAGGCTGTGAAAGTACGTTACAACGGCCTTGGTATAACCGATGTATACACCGGCGCATCAATAAAAAAGGATTGCCTTGAAGAACTCATGCTCATGTATGAGCTTGCCCCCGAGGAGATTCTTTATATGGGCGACGATATCCCCGACTACGAGGTAATGCAGATTGTGGGCCTTCCAGTTTGCCCTGCCGATGCTGCGGTTGAAATAAAACAACTCTCTAAATACATTTCTCCAATCAATGGCGGCGAAGGTTGTGGCCGCGATGTAATAGAACAGGTTATGCGTGCGCAGGGGAAGTGGATGGATGAGGCGAACGCGTTTGGTTGGTAATTGTTTTACCTTTTATTGACTATGCTTGACAATTTAAAGAAATATAGAATAATCCTGGCGTCGGCGTCGCCGCGTCGTCGCGAGTTGCTCGCCGGGCTTGATGTGGATTTTGTTGTACGTGCTCTGCCCGATGTCGATGAGTCTTTCCCTGCCACACTGCAGGGTGGCGACATTCCGCTTTACATAAGCAAGAAAAAGGCCGATGCCTATCGCCCCGATATGGCCGATGATGAGCTTGTGATTACTGCCGACACCATTGTGTGGCTCGATGGCGCAGCGCTTGGCAAGCCTGTAGATGAGGCTGATGCGCGCCGCATGCTCCGCAACATGTCGGGCAAGGCACATTCGGTGTTCACCGGCGTTACAATTACCACAAAGGATGAGCAGCGTTGCTTTGTCGCGCAGTCCGATGTCGTGTTTGCCGAGCTCACAGATGAGGAGATAGAATACTACGTGCAGAAGTATCGCCCAATGGACAAAGCCGGTTCCTATGGCGTGCAGGAGTGGATAGGGTACATTGGCATTACAGGTATCAATGGCTCGTACTTCAATGTTATGGGCTTGCCCGTACAGCGTTTGTATAGCGAGCTTAGGAAGGTTAAAGGTTAAAGGTTAAAGGGTAAAGGTGAAAACGAAGTTTCGATAACATGAGCAGCGGATGGTCGCAGGTTGCACGGGGTTAGGTCGTGCCCTGCGGGTCGCGAACAGCGAGTGTTGTCAAAGGTTAAAAGGGACTAAAACGATGAACGTTTAACGTTTAACGATGAACGATTAACGATTAACGGACAAAGGTGAAGGTTAAAGGGTGCTACTGCCTCGGTTTAATCAAACCCTCGGTTTTCCGATTTCCGTTTTCACATTTTCGTTTACCATTTAATTTCTCCTATTCTTTACAAAAAAACGATACTTTTTTTTGATGTAAGTTTACTTTGCATTAACTTTGCGTGTCCAAAGATGATTGTTTTGGACATTATTTAATTGAAACAAATTTTTTAAAATATGGCTGAAACAAAATTTATCTTCGTTACCGGCGGTGTTGCATCGTCTCTCGGTAAAGGTATCATCTCGGCATCTATCGGAAAGTTGCTTCAGGCGAGAGGATACAAGGTTACAATCCAGAAGTTCGATCCCTATATCAACGTGTCTCCGGGTACTCTGAACCCACAGGAGCACGGTGAGTGCTATATCACAATCGACGGCCACGAGGCCGACCTCGATTTGGGTCACTATGAGCGTTTCACTGACATCAAGACTACACGTTGGAATACCTTCACAACCGGCCGCATCTACAGCGAGGTTATTGAGAAGGAGCGCCGTGGCGAGTATCTTGGCAAGACCGTACAGGTTATCCCTCACATCACAGACGAAATCAAGCGCAAGATGAAGCGTGGCAGCACAAAGGAGAAGTTCGACTTTGTGATTACCGAGATTGGTGGTACTGTGGGCGATATCGAAGGTTTGCCATTCCTTGAGGCTATCCGCCAGTTGAAGTGGGAACTTGGCCGTCGCGCAGTATGCGTGCACTTGACATTCGTTCCTTATCTCTCTGCCGCAGGCGAGCTCAAGACAAAGCCTACACAGCACTCTGTCAAGCAGTTGCAGAGCCTTGGCATCCAGCCCGACTGCCTCGTACTCCGCGCAGAGCACAAGTTGAGCACCGGACTTTGCAAGAAGGTTGCAAGCTTCTGCAACGTAATGCCCGACTGTGTTGTACAGAGCCTTGACGTACCTTCAATCTATGAGGTGCCCATCAAGATGCAGGAGCAGGGACTCGATGCTGCTATCCTTCGCCTCACTGGCGAGGAGGTTGGCGAGACTCCCGAGATGAAACCATGGCGTACATTCGTTGAGCGTCGCAACAACGCAAAGAAGGTTATCAACATCGGTCTTGTAGGTAAGTACGATCTCCAGGATGCATACAAGAGTATCCACGAGAGCCTTTCACAGTGCGGTACATACAACGACTGCAAGATCAAGCCTCACTTCATCAACAGTGAGAAGATTACCGAGGAGAATGTTGCCCAGGCACTCAAGGGCATGGACGGCTACATCATCTGCCCGGGCGTTGGTCCACGTGGTTTCGAGGGTAAGGTAATCGCTGCAAAGTACTGCCGCGAGAACAACCTCTTGACACTCGGTATCGGTCTTGGTATGCAGGTAATGGCAATTGAGGTTGCACGTAACCTCCTTGGTTATGCCGATGCAAGCAGCTACGAGATGAACGAGGCTACAAGCCACCGCATCGTAGACGTTATGGAGGACCTCAAGAGCGTTGGCAACCCATTCGGTACAATGCGCCGTGGTGGTTACGACACCGTTATCGCAAAGGACAGCAAGGCATACGCAATCTATGGCGAGGAGAAGGTTGTTGAGCGTCATTACCACCGTTATGAGTTGAACACAGAGTATCGCAATGCTCTCGAAGGTGCAGGCTTGGCTTGCACAGGTGTTCACCCCGACAGCGGCTTGGTTGACATCGTCGAGTTCCCGGCTTGCGATTGGTACATGGGTGTAATCTACGAGCCACAGTATTCAAGCACAGTTCTTCATCCATCACCTGTGGTAATGGACTTTGTGAAGAACGTAGTAGAGCGCAAAGGATAAAATTATTTTATCATAGACAAAAAGAGGTTTGCAACGCAAACCTCTTTTTTATATATACAAAGGACTGTTCTGCTTCTTTTGTTCGGCCGATAACCTTACTTCCACAATCTTTTCATGAACATTATGCAATACTCTTCCCAGTTGTACCATTGGTGGCCGCCGGGTGTGGCAAGGTATTCGTGCTTGTAGCCTTTGCGTTTGAGCTGTTTGTGGTAGCAATTTATTCGTGGATAGAAAAAGTCGGTCTTGCCAATCATTATCCAATAGAGCTCGGGTGGTGTGGCAAACTGTATTTTCTGTTTCTTTTTCAGTTCCTTGAAGAATGACGAATGTTCGCTTGGTATGATGAATGGGTGTACCATTGGAGAAAAGAGACCTATGTAGCCGAATGTGTCGGGGTGGTTGGCGCTGATGTGCAGTGATTGCAATGCGCCGATGGAGAGTCCGGCTATGGCTCTTGAACCCTTTTCGGGTATTGTCCTGTATGTGGTGTCAATCTTTTTCACTACATCGTTGACAAAGGAGTATTCAACACGGCCATCGTTCTCAAAAAATGACTCCACTGCGCCTTTTATGCGTGATTTGCCATAGTCCTCGTCGTCATTGTGCTGGTTGGTGTTGGGCAGTACAACAATGCACTCCTTCATCAGCCCATTGGTCGTGAGGCTGTCTATATTCTGCAAAAGATCTCCTTTACTCATCCATGATGTCTCGTTGCCGCGTGCGCCGTGCAGCAGGTAAAAGACTGGATAACTGTCGGTGTTGCTGTAGTAGTCCTGTGGCAGATACACGAACATCCGTCTCTCTTTTGGCCCCTCTACCGAGCATTTGTATATTTGCTCCTCAAGGATTCCTTGATAGTTGTATCCGCTATCAACCTTGGGATAGTCAATGGCTACGGTGCTTCTTGATGTTGAACACGCACCAAGGAGCAGTATTGCTATTGACAGGAGTATTAATCGTAGTGGTTTCATTTTTTAATGGCGTCTTTGTACATCTGGATAATCTTGTCGGTTGACTCATCGGCATTGTATTTCTTGGCCGATTCTGCATACTTCGCAGCCATCTCGTTCCTTTCGCCGGGGTGCTCAATCCACCAATCAATCTTTTCGGCGAGCATGCGCGAATCCGATTCTGTGAACAGGCTTCTCTCGTCCAGTGCAAACTGATGTGTGGCGGTGAACTTGCCTTTTGCAATAACAGGAACTGTTCCTTCCATAATTGCCTCCACGCAGGACAAACCTTCGACTTCCACCCAGGCGCAATGTATATACAGGTATGCCTCTCTTATAAGTTCCTTCAGTTCCTCGCGTGTGTAGAAACCAAAGCCGGGACGGTGCTTTAGTACTCCTTCCTTTACCAGTCCATCGGCCAGCTTCATGTACCTTTTCATGTATGGCCCTTTGCCTGCAAAATGCAGTTCTATCATGTGGGCGTATCTTGAGAATCTCATAGCTTCCAGTAGTGTCTTCTGCGATTTCTCATTTGATAGTCTTCCTGTGCAAAGCAGTTTTATAGGTTCCAGTGGTTGTACCTGTGCGGGCTTTGTGTTTTCGGGAATTTCAATACCGTTTGAAATCACACGCATTGCCGATTTGAAACCGCTTGAAACAAGATGCAGCTTTACGGTCTCGGTGGGGCAGTGTACGTAGGCGCAATGGTCGTATACCGATTTTCTCCACCACAGCGTCACAAGGTAATTCAATAACCGGGCTTTACGCATGCCAAGGTTTGCCATGATGTTCTCTGTAAAAAGGTGGAATGTGGCAACGCAAGGCTTGCCCATTTTGCCGGCGAGTCTTGCAACCTTTGCCTCCAGTGGGAAGCCCTCGCACAGGTGCACTACATCGGCCCACTCAATTGCCGATTGGGCAATTTTTTTGTCGAATGTCGCGTATCTGAAGCCGTTTGAATATATGATAGGCTCAAAGAATGGGAATTTGAAATGTTTCAGCGGATATTCGGGTTGCCTTCCATTTGCGTCAGGGTTTACGCAAGCCATGAGTCTTGTTTCAATACCCCTCGCTTTCAGTCTGTCAACAAGTGACAGGACTGCTGTGCATATACCATTGCCACGCATAAAGGCATTGTTGCATACAATCAATATTTTCATAGTCAATATTAATTCAAATTCGTATAATCTCTAAACAGATTTTTATTCAAACTTGCTATTGAACAGTCATAGGGTCGCGAATATAGGAATTAAATTCAGCATACCGGCTGTATTTCTATGAGTAAACGGAAATGAGTCGGTAAAATGGAAAGTTGACCTTTAAAATAGTGCTTTGCTCTTGGATAATCATAATAGAATAGAGGGCATAGTCTTTTTTACTCCCGTTAACTTCTTTTAACTATTAAAATTAGTTTGTCAACTAAAAAATATAGTTCTTTGTGGTGCGAACTAAAAAAAATAGTTCACGCCAACAAAACTTTTAGTTTGAAACCATAAAAACTCAATATCATGAAGAACTTGACAAAGAGAGAAGAGGAGCTTATGAAGCTCTTTTGGGAGAAGGGCGCATTGTTTGTAAAGGAGATTATTGACCTGCTCGATGAGCCTAAACCTCATTTCAACACCATATCTACAATCGTGCGTGGCTTGGAGGCGAAGGGGTATGTGGCCCACGAGGCATTCGGCAACACCCATCGCTACTATGCTACTGTAAGCGAGGCCGAATATGGCAAGCAGTCATTGGGTAGTGTGGTAAGCCGTTACTTTGGCAGTTCCTACCTCAACGCTGTGTCATCGCTGGTTCAGGAAGAGAAAATCTCTCTTGATGAACTCAAAGAACTTATAGACCTTGTTGAAAAACAGAAATGACAATTACTATGGGCGCTTTCATTGTTTACATAATCAAATCATCGCTTCTACTTGCGATGTTGGTTTCTCTCTTCATGCTCTTTATGAGCCGCGAGACTTTCCACAAGCTCAACCGCTATCTGTTGCTGCTTATAGTAGTAGTGTCATTAGCCTTGCCTTTTGCCAATGTGGGTGTGAGCACTCCATTGCAGAGGGTGTTTGACGCTATTGAAAACGGCTTTGCAAAAACAGACGATTCATTGCCTGTTGTCGATGTCTCTTTGATGGGCGAGCTGCCGGAGATGACCACTCAACCAAAAGTCGTAACATTTGATGCTATGGCAATGGCTGATGCCGCACCCGTAGCAATAGAGGAAATGGGTAGTGCTGCGCCACTATGGCATGTTGTGCTGTTGGCCATATATGGCTTGGGTGTGACGCTGCTTGTAGTAAGACAGTTGGTTATGTATGTACAGTTGTCGCGCCTTATTATGCGCAGTAGCAAGGTGTCAGCAGAACAGTACGGTCTGGATGGTGTGAAGTTGCGTCTGCATAACGGCGAGGAGAAACCGTTCAGCTGGTTCGGTTGGGTTGTGGTGTCACGCAAGGATATGGACGAGGGTGCGCGCGAGATTCTCACTCACGAAGCGGCACACGTAAGGGCAGGACACTCTTGGGATATTCTGCTTGCCGATGCTGTGATAATAATGCAGTGGTTCAACCCGCTTGCGTGGATAATGAAGAA
>JAFZFO010000064.1 GCA_017555845.1 Bacteroidaceae bacterium
CAACTCATAAATTTCGTTCATGACTTTTTTTGCAGCAAAACTATATGCGATTCACCCAAACCGGGTTGCTGAATTGCCACAAAAGAACAGCTCTGGAAATAATATCGCTAATATAGCAAATGAAAAAGCCTTTGTCAATAGGACGAAGGAAAAGATTTTATAGCTGAACAAAAACCGCACATCATTAACAAATCATAAAACCACAGCGCACAGCGAACCAACATGCCCCACTCTGCATTATATATGCAAACGGCACGACCGCCGCGGGAATTCAATAAGTCACTCAAAGAGAGACTGCGACCCGGCCAACACCTGCATCATATCGGGGTCGTTATTACCCGGTTCGGCGGCGTGCTGTTTGACTATGTATAATAAATAAAACAACAACAGTTATGAGCATGTTAGTGAAAAGAAACGGCCAACAGTGGCTGCCAAGCATCTTCAACGATTTTTTCAACAGCGACATCCTTGTGCGCAACAGTTCAACAGCACCGGCAATAAACGTCTTTGAGACCGAGAAGGAGTACAAAGTGGAGGTTGCAGCCGCCGGCATGTGCAAGGACGATTTCAAGATTCACATTGACAGCGAGAACGACCTTACCATTACAATGGAGAAGAACTGCAACTGCTGTACAGAGAATGGCGAATGCAAGGATGACAAGAAGTGCGACAACAAATGCGAGGAGCACAAGTGCGATGAGAAGAAGGAGGAGGAGAAGAAGCATGAGCAGGGCCGTTTCTTGCGCCGTGAGTTCTCATACACCAGATTCCAGCAGACTCTCATCCTGCCCGATGATGCCGACACTGACAAAATTGAGGCAAAGGTAAAACACGGCGTGCTGCACATTGACATTCCAAAGAAGGAGCATAACAGCGAGCATAAGGTTAATAGAATGATTGCCATTAAATAAGAAAACCTTGATCAAGGTTTTCTTATCGGTGAGTTTTGCAGCCATTGGTCGCGTGCAGCACAGGCGAAGTTTGTGCCCACGCGGGTGGCGAAAAGCAAAACGAGCCAATGACCTAAATTATCGGTGAGTTTTGCAGCCATTGGTCGCGTGCAGCACAGGCGAAGTTTGTGCCCACGCGGGTGGCGAAAAGCAAAGATACGGGCGGCGTGCTGTTGCACACCGCTGTTTTTTTTATTATCTTCGCAGAACATCCGCCACAAAGGAAACAAACAAAAAACATAAACACAATGAAGAAAATCATTTATTCACTTTTTACACTATCGATTATGCTATCAGGTATCGCGTGTTCAGAAAAGAAGGAGGAGAACTGCATCCTCAAGGAGAGCAAGGCAGCATTCGGTGCACCGGAGTTCCCCACATTCAAGGTAGAAGACTACAAAGCCGCATTTGACTATGGTTTTGCCGAGAAACGCGCCGACATCAAGGCCATAATTGAGAATACCGATGAGCCTACATTCGCAAACACCATCGATGCGTTGGAGTTGAGCGGTAAGACACTCGACAGGGTGTCATCAATCTTCTTTACCCTCAACGAGAGCGACAACAGCGAGGCGACAACCGAGGTCGAGAACTATGTAGTGCCAAAGATGACCGAGATGAGCGGTTACATCTACATGAACGACACACTGTTCAACCGCATCAAGACACTCTACAACAACAGAGAAAGCCTTGGCCTTAACGAGGAGCAGAGCATTGTATTGGAGAACTACTACAATGCCTTTGTACGCGGTGGTGCGCTACTCAACGAGGCCGACAAGGCTACATTGCTTGACATTGAGACAAAGTTGGGCCTGGCCTCAATCAAGTTCGGCAACAACCTGCTTGCCGACAACAAGGCATTCAAGCTCGTAATCAGTGACGAGGCCGACCTCAAGGGCCTGCCACAGGATGTGATTGAGGCTGCAAAATGCGAGGACGGCACTTGGGTGTTCACTCTCGACAAGCCAAGCTGCATCCCATTCCTTCAGTATGCCGACAACCGCGAGCTTCGCGAGAAGGTGTACAAGGCATACTATGGCCGTGGCGACAATAATGACGGCAACGACAACAAGGCAATCATCAAGGAGATCCTTATCCTGCGCCAGCAGAAGGCAAAGTTGTTGGGCTTTGAGAGCTATGCACACTTTGTACTTGACGAGAAGATGGCAAAGACTCCCGAGGCGGCTCTGGGCCTTCTCAACAGCATCTGGGAGCCGGCAGTGAACCGCGCAAAGGAGGAGAGAGCCGAGTTGCAGAAGGTTGCTGACCGCGAGGGCGCCGGCATAAAAATTGAGGGCTGGGACTGGTTCTACTACACCGAGAAGCTCCGCAAGGAGAAATATGCGCTCAACGACGAGGTCATCAAGCCATACTTCAGAATTGAGAATGTGCTGCAGGGTGCATTCGACTGTGCAAGCAAGCTCTACGAGATCAAGTTCGTGAAGCGCAACGACATCCCTGTATATTACGAGGGTGTTGAGGCATACGAGGTGCTCGACAAGAATGACGCTCACTTGGGTATCTTCTACACCGACTTCTTCCCACGCGCATCAAAGCGTCAGGGTGCATGGATGACAAACTTCGTGAACCAGAGAAACATCGGTGGCGAGAACGTACGCCCAATGATTGTAAATGTGTGTAACTTCACTGCTCCACAGGGCGACACTCCTGCGCTGTTGAACATTGACGAGACACGCACACTGTTCCACGAGTTCGGCCACGCGTTGCACGGCATGCTCACACAGACACACTACCCCAGCGTGAGCGGTACAAACGTGAAGCACGACTTTGTTGAGCTGTTCTCGCAGATAAACGAGAAGTGGTCTATCCACCCCGAGGTTATGCCTACATTTGCAAAGCACTACATCACAGGCGAGGCAATCCCTGCCGAACTTATCGAGAAGATGCAGAAGAGTTCACACTTCAACCTGGGCTTTGAGACAACCGAGTTGGTGGCAGCTGCATTGCTCGACATGAAGATGCACCTTATTGATGACTATAGCAACTTCGACTGCAACGAGTATGAGAACGAGTTGCGCCAGGAACTTGGCTTCATCCCCGAGATTGAGTACCGTTACCGCAGCACAAACTTTGCACACGTGTTCGGTGGCGGATACGCTGTAGGTTACTATGCTTATCTTTGGGCCGAGGTACTTGATTGCGATGCATTCGAGCTGTTCCTTGAGAAGGGCGTGTTCGATGCAGAGACTGCGGCAAGCTTCAAGCAGCTCGTTGAAATGGGCGGCAGCAAGGATCCAATGCGTGAGTACCGCCGCTTCCGTGGCGCAGACCCCAACCCCGATGCTCTGCTCCGCGCAAGAGGACTCATTTGATAACAGTCAATATAAGTACCCGATAAATTGTCATACTGAGCGTAGCGAAGTATCTTCGTTTACATTAGTATAAAGATCCTTCACTCCGTTCAGGATGACATAATTGCAGGAAAAAGTCTTTGTGTGTAAAGTAGCTTATTTCCTAAAGTCAATCCAAACAAGAATACTATGGAAGAAAGAATAGAAAAAGCCGTAGCCCTGTTCAAGGAGGGTTACAATTGCAGCCAGTCGGTTGTTGCGGCATTTGCCGACATGTATGGTTTCACACAGGAGCAGGCACTGAAGATGGGTGCCTCGTTCGGTGGCGGCATTGGCCGTATGCGCCAGACATGTGGCGCGGCGTGCGGCCTCTTCCTTGTTGCCGGACTAGAGACCGGATGCACCGAAGGACACAACCCACAGGGCAAGGAGGCGAACTACAAGGTGGTTCAGCAGCTTGCCGAGGAGTTCCGCAAGCGTAACGGTTCGCTCATCTGCGCCGAGCTTCTGGGACTTGCAAAGAACGCCCCCACCCCTACGACACCCGATGCACGCAATGGCGAATACTACAAGAAACGCCCTTGTGTGAAGATGGTTGAGGAGGCTGCGAGAATCTGGTGCGAATACCTTGAAAGCAACAAAAAGGAGCAATAAACAGTGATAAAATGGCGAATGTCATTGAAAATCACGCACTTTTTGTTTGTCATGTGAGAAAAAAGCTGTACCTTTGCACCCGAAATAGAAAAACGACCGCTTTTGACACATAAAGAGCTTAAACAAAGGTTGTTACAATTTCAAAGGAAATTTAATGTTGAATTAAAATACTAAAGAACTATGATTGAGAATGCTGGTGCATTTGCAGGCCGTATCTGGACTGCTTTGAACGAGACAGAGGGTCTTACACTTAAGGAGATCAAGACAAAGGCAAAATTGAAAGAGAAGGAGTTGTACCTCGGTTTGGGTTGGTTGCTCCGTGAGGACAAGATCTTCACATGCGTTGCAGGTGAGGAGGAGA
>JAFZFO010000065.1 GCA_017555845.1 Bacteroidaceae bacterium
ATAGATACCTTAGCGCAGAACTCCTTGAAGCCCTCAGGAAGCTCGTGGCTCCAAAGAACTGTCATGTTAGGCTCTGGTGAAGGACCGAGGTTGTAAAGTGTCTGCAAGAAGCGGAATGAAGTCTTTGTAACCTTTGTACGGCCATCGTTGAAACGACCACCGATTGCCTCTGTCACCCATGTAGGGTCACCAGCGAAGAGGTCGTTGTAAGACTGCATACGCAAGTGGCGAACCATACGCAACTTGATTACGAACTGGTCGATAAGCTCCTGTGCGAATGTCTCGTCAATGTTACCGTTGTCGAGATCGTACTGGATATAGATATCGAGGAATGAAGAAACGTTACCGAGTGACATCGCAGCACCGTCCTGCTCCTTAACTGCAGCAAGGTATGCCATGTATGTCCACTGTACAGCCTCCTGAGCGCTTGTTGCTGGACGAGAGAGGTCGAGACCATAGTACTCGCCAAGAACCTTCATCTCCTTGAGGGCCTTGATCTGCTCAGAAACCTCCTCACGAAGACGGATTGTGTGCTCAGTCATTGGGCTTACCAACTTCTTGAGGTCAGCCTGCTTAGCCTCGATAAGACGGTCAACACCATAAAGTGCAAGACGACGGTAGTCACCGATTATACGGCCACGTGCATAGTTATCGGGAAGACCGGTAAGGAAGCCCAATGAACGGTACATACGGATCTCCTCGTTGTAAGCGTCGAATACACCATCATTGTGAGTCTTGCGATAGTGATAGAAGATATCCTTAACCTTCTCGTCAACAGGAATACCGTTCTCGAGACAAGCTTTCTCAACAACCTTGATACCACCGAAAGGCTTGATAGCACGTTTCAGCAACTCGTCAGTCTGCAAACCGACAATAAGCTCATTCTCCTTGTCAATGTAACCGGCCTTGTGTGATGTGATAGTAGAAACTGTCTTGTTGTCCAAAGCACGTACACCATTGTTTGCGCGCTCCTCAGCAAGAGCCTTTACACACTCGCCCCATACCTTCTTAGTTCTTTCGGTAGGACCGACCAAGAATGAAGCATCTCCCTCGTAAGGAGTGATGTTCTCGTGAACGAAATTACCAACGTTAATTTCCTTGCTCCACAAGCCATCCTTAAAATTCAATTTCTTTTCCATAGTTTTTATGTGATATATGGTTTAAAAGTCATTCCGTAACAAGGAAAGGAGCATTCCTTCCCCCATTGCTCCGCAAAGATAATAAATTTTGAAATAAAGCACACAAATTTTTCATATATAATTATGCTAAATTATCAATTTATTTCATTTTTGCAATGATTTCACTCTCCGTCATATTCATTCTTGCAAAAACCTACAGCAAAGGGTGCAGAAAAAGACTACTGAGAGCGACATAGAATAAAAAACAGCATTGCTGTGGAAAAGAAAAAAAACACTCAAAGCCCAATATTTTCACTTTGCAAAACGAAAACCCCAGTTTTCACAGTCCATGCAAAACCGCCATTATCCCACACCCCCAAACAGCAAAATGCAACACAGCCAAGCAAACAGTAACATACACCGGCACACAACACAAAACAAGCCGCAAAAACTTAAAAAAGCATCTCTTACAAAGGCATTTTTCACACCAAAAACAAAAAAATCACGAAATATTCAAATTTTTCTCCATTTTGCTTGCATGGTATATTTTTTTGATATACCTTTGCACCATCAAACAAGAAGAGACCACATTCTTGTTGAAAAACAAACCTTGGAGAGGTGGCAGAGTGGTCGATTGCACCGGTCTTGAAAACCGACGTACTGAAAGGTACCGGGGGTTCGAATCCCTCTCTCTCCGCAAGAAATCAGGAAACAACGAAAGTTGCTTCCTGATTTTCGTTTTATAGCTGCGGGAAGCTCGCTTACCAGCAGATAGGAAACGAAAATCAGATGCAAACACCGATAGGTGGTTGCTGATTTCTTGCAAAGGATAACCAAACAGGGATGGGCGAGCAAAGCGAAGCCAATGCCTCCCAACCTAACAGTCTCACGTTTTCACATTTCAGCTTTCTGCTTTCACATTTCCGCTGGGATGGGCGAGCGAAGCGAAGCCAATGCCTCCCAACCTAACAGTCTCACGTTTTCACATTTCAGCTTTCTGCTTTCACATTTCCGCTGGGATGGGCGAGCGAAGCGAAGCCAATCCCTACTCCTTATTTTAAAAAGCCACGAACCCGAAGAAGAGGAATGACCCACCTTCAATACAATAAACAATCTTCATTATGCAGCCACCGAGATTTTCGGTGGCTGTTTTTTGCCCGACGAAATAATTATTATTTGAAAATCAGTTGGGCGCCATTTATTTCGCCCTGTCTAACATTACAAATATCTTGTTCAATTTAATTATTGGCTTTCCTAAATAAGTTGAGATATTATAAGCGTTCTGCTTTGCATAATCAACAATTGTATTGCGGATGTCGTTGGTATAGTATATGCCGAGAATTTTCTTTTCAGCCAGTCCTTGCCAGTCTGCTGGTGTATTTAATTCTGTGATGATATTTGTTCTGCCAATCCCCAAGGCAAGAGCCACCAGACTATTGCAAAAATCGCCACGCTCGGCAACGGGTTCAATGCTAAAAGCAGATTTTACATCATCAACAAACTTTTTTATCATTAACAAATCTTCAAACAAATTCAATTCTACAATACAGTCAAGTTCAGCCTTTACCATTTCGGTAATTGAACCTTCGGGATTACCATAGATTTTCTTTATCCCCCAGTTTGTTTGAAAAATCAACGATTCAATCAATGCCTTTTGCTTAATGGCGTTACTTCTGTTTTGTAGATGCCTGTTCCTCATATTAGTATTGTTTTATTACTCTATATTATACGAAAGAATCTGTTGCTTTCAATATGAAACAACACAAAGGTCTGCATAAACAATGCATACCTCTATGAAAATTTAAATTTTGGAAAAACACTCAACCCTGTGTGATGATTTATTATAAAATTCCAATATATTTGTGGCATACAGTAGATGTAAATTATGATAAGCAAGACATTTAACCGTTACATTTGGTTGCTGAATACACTCCTTCAACATAAGCAACTTTCCTATGAAGAAATCAATGTTTTATGGAAGGGATGTCGCTTGGGAGATGGTGCTCCGTTGCCGTTACGCACCTTCCACCAACATAAAAATGCAGTTGAGGAGTTGTTTGGTATTGAAATAAAATGCAATCCTTCAAATGGATACAAATATTACATATCTACTCCCGATGCATTGAAAAATAACAGTATCCGCAAATGGCTATTGAATTCTTTCACCCTATCAAATATGATAACAGCGGGGCATAATATGAAAGAGAGAATACTGTTTGAGGATATACCGCGTGGAACAGAATATCTGCAAACTGTTATTGAGGCAATGCAAAAATCAAAAGAACTGCAAATTGATTATCAGCAGTTCTATGGGCATAGGAAAATATATAATATTCAGCCCTATGCCATGAAGGTTTATCATCAACGCTGGTATGTAGTCGGTTATATTAAAGAGTTGGGCGCTATAAGGAACATTGCACTTGACCGCACTCTTGAAATGAATTTATTAGACACGCCATTTAAATTGCCGAAGAATTTCAATGCAAAGAAGTACTATGCCAACACTGTTGGAATATATGTAAATGAAGGACTCAACCCCGTCAAGGTTAAGATAAGAGCCTATGGTATGCAAATAGAATATTTGCGCTCTTTGCCGCTCCATAGTTCTCAAAAGGAAAGTACTTCAAAATATGGCGAGTTCTGTGATTTTGAATACAAATTATGCCTGACACCCGAACTCTCAACCCACATACTTGCTATGGGCGAAAATGTAGAGGTATTGGAGCCTGTGGAATTGAGAGAGGAAATAAAGAGAAAATTAACAGAATGTTTAACTAAATATAAATTATAAAATTATGGATTTTACAAGTTTATTATCTCAAGCATATTCAGATGCTGGCATAAAGACAAAAGTTATGAATACGCAAATAGTTTGCATAGAGCCTATTATTCCTTTATCAAAGGAACAGCAAAATCAGTTATTGGAGGGTGATGGGCAAAAAAACAAAAATGAGTATAAGCAGATAAATTCTTCAACAGGTTTAGCAGTGAATTATTATAAAATTCTTGAAGATACAGGAAATATTGAAAAACTTCAGTTTGAAGAAAAAGTTGAGAAACCTCTTAAAATAAAAGGTGGAAGAAAGGCAAATTTAGATGTTGCATATAAGAGTGAGGGGAAACAATATTATATAGAAAGCAAATTCTTGGAGCCATATTATTCTGGTAATGAGCATAATACTGAATCATATTTCAATAAAGAATATTATGATGTTCCAGATAATGATATGGATGCTTGGTATGCTCTGTTGCTTGATGCCCAGAATTATAAGATTTACAATTTCTCGCAATTATGTAGGCATTTAATGGCGATATGGCGAAAGCATAAAGAAGATAAGCAATTGGATATAGTTTTCCAAAGTGTTATATGGAAAATGACCGACAAGTTTATTGAAAATATAGATAACGAAGAAGATAAAGAAATACTGCGTTCGCGTATAATTGTAATTGACAAAGAAGCAAAATCTGCTAAAAGTAGAATAGATAAATTCCTTGCAGATATTGACTGGAAAAACATTACTTTTGAGAGTGTATACTATAATGATATTCTTGAAGATATTTCATTTTCAAAATATTGTTCTGAATTTAAACAACGGTATTTCTTGTAAATAAATCTTTGTCTATGCAAAGTTTTTGCACACCATTGTATTCTCAATGCCTATAAAGGAAAATCCTTTTCGTATATATTATAGAGAAACCTATAATCAGCAATATATGGAAAAGATAAAAACAAAGGTGTGTGAGAATGAACAGTGCCTCTCTATTGAAGATGAATTGCAACTTATAAAGGATATAAAATCAAAGGGTACTGAAAGAGAGTTGGCAATAGAAAAACTTTCTCATTCAAATTTACGCCTTGTAACTGCTGTTGCAAAAATGTTCAAAGATTGCAACTTGTCTATGGAAGAACTTATAAGCACAGGTAATGAGGGATTAGTATTGGCCGCTGAAAAGTATGACGAGTCAAGTGGCTTTAAGTTTATGAGTTATGCCGTTTGGTGGATAAGGCAAAGTATAATGCAAAAGATACAATAACCAAAACTCAATAATGAGAAATGCGGCAGCGTTATTTTTATTCACAACGCTGAACCGCACAAGTCCCGGAGCGCCTGAATGGCAACGAGCTGCCTTTAATGGCAAACAACAGCCAACCGAGGGATGTCGCTTGCGACTCATAAATTTGCTCTGCAAATCGACAATACCGCCAGCAGTTAGTCGTGCGTAGTGCAGGCGCAGTTTGCACCGCACGGGATGCGAGAAAGGCGGTGTTGTCAATCTCAAAAGGCCTAAAGCCGGTAACGGGGCTTTTGGTTCTTTTGGCCACAAAAGAACATGAAAGAAAGACTTGAAACAAATTTAAGTGGACGATTAAGGTTGAGAACAGCTGTCGAATATAACGGAGAGAGAAACTTTTGCAGGTGAGCCCCAACACACAGCCTTGCAAAACACAAATGGCTGAAAGCATAACAAAAAAAGAAGGACAGCATCGCTATCCTTCTTTTTTATATCTAAGCCTCACGGCGTAATTACTTCTTCAAAGCCTCATCTGCTTTTCCCTGAACCAACATTTCCTCAGAGAACATATAAGCACCGGTCTTAGGTGATTTAACCAATTTTACAACCTTTACGAACTTCTCCTTATCACCAGTCTGGAGGGTTGCCACTGCTTTCTTAGCCATCTCTTATTACTTAATTTCTTTGTGAACAGTTACTCTCTTCAAATATGGGTTGTATTTCTTCAACTCCAAACGCTCAGTTGTGTTCTTGCGGTTCTTTGTGGTGATGTAACGTGACATACCTGGAACACCGCTGTTCTTCTGCTCGGTGCACTCAAGGATCACCTGAACACGATTTCCTTTTACCTTCTTAGCCATACTACTTTCCTCCTTTAATTAATCGAGTACTTTAATTTCCTCCCAAGCAACGTGGCCATTCTTAACAGCAGCCTTCAACGCTGCATCGAGACCTACTCGGTTAATAGTTTTCAACCCCGCTGCACTCACGCGCAACTGAATCCAACAATTCTCCTCTACATAGAAGAATTTCTTCTTGAACAAGTTCACATTGAAAAGACGCTTTGTCTTTCTGTTTGAGTGTGAAACATTGTTGCCCACCATAGCTTTCTTACCGGTGATTTGACAAATCTTAGACATCTCTATATATTTTTTTGTTTATTCTTTTGATACCTACTCAAAACAGAGTGCAAAGATATACGATTTCGCACAACCTTGCAAACAAAAACACAATTATTTTTCTTTTTTAGCAAAAACTACGACAGAACACTGCCAGACTTTCGCACATAATATTAAGCAATAATATAGAAGTTGACCCAGCGACCCCTGTCATTTTTCGGGCAAGCCCTCAACAACACGTTTGAGCTAAGCGAAGTATCTCTGTTCTGCGTGGTTATGAGATCCTTCACATCCGTTCAGGATGACAAATTCGCGAATAATGTCAACATTGGGCCAACTGCTATATTATTACCTAATATTATATAGTGGTACGCGAGAACGCAGGCTGGTCCATCGCGCAGAAATCACTGTCAAGATACTTGTAGTAACCCACAATACCAATCATCGCCGCATTATCGGTCGTGAAGCCGAACTTTGGAATGAAGATATCCCACTTGTAACGCTTTGCATAATCGGCATAAGCCTGGCGCAATGCAGTATTCGCCGACACGCCACCCGACAGGGCAATACGTTTGATACCCAACGCTTTCGAAGCCTTATAGAGCTTATCCATGAGCACTGCAACCACAGTTGCCTCGAACGACGCAGCCAAATCCTCCTTGTGTTCCTCTACATAGTTCTCATTCTCGGCAACCAATTTGCGCAAGGTATAAAGGAACGAGGTCTTCAAACCACTGAAACTGTAGTCGAAGCCCGGGATATGTGGTTTGCTGAACTTGTAAGCCTCGGGGTTACCCTGACGCGCCAAGCGGTCGATGATGGGACCACCCGGATAGCCCAAGCCCATAACCTTGGCACACTTGTCCATAGCCTCACCGGCAGCATCATCAATAGTCTGACCGATGATCTCCATATCCTTATAGCTGTTCACCTTTACAATCTGCGAGTTACCACCCGAGACCATAAGGCACAGGAAAGGATACTCGGGTGCACGGTGCTCCACGCCATCCTCTTTTATAAAGTGAGCCAAGATATGCCCCTGCAGATGGTTCACTTCAATCATGGGGATGCGCAACGACGCTGCCAATCCCTTGGCAAACGACACACCCACAAGCAGTGAACCCATGAGGCCGGGACCACGTGTGAAGGCAATGGCTGTGAGTTGCTCCTTCTCGACACCCGCTCTTTTGAGCGCAGCATCAACAACCGGAACAATATTCTGTTCGTGGGCACGCGAAGCCAGTTCGGGCACCACACCGCCATACTGCTCATGCACAGCCTGACTTGCTGTGACGTTCGACAGCACAACATCGTTTCTCATCACAGCAGCCGAAGTGTCATCACACGACGACTCAATAGCCAATATGTATATATCTTTGTTTTCCATTTCCATAACTGCCCCACATAAAGAGGGAACATCAACTTATACTGCAAAGGTAGTAACAAACGAGCGAGATAATATCAAGTTTACTTGAATATCTCACAGCGAGTGAAGAAAACCTTCGCGCTTCAGCGCAAAGATAGTAAATTATTTCCATTTTTTCACTACCTTTACAATGTAAAAGAGAGGCAACCACAGTGCGCATAGAGATACACACCAGGAGCAATATGTTACCGGAACTCATCCAAGGGCCGGTATTCCACTCTGCGCTCGTATTCCATGCCTTCGAGTTGCGCAGGGGCTGCAAGCCCTATATGCTCATTGGCTACGATGAGCAGGGCAACGAACTTGGGCATCTGCTTGTCATCAAACGCCGCACAATGCGCCTCATCCCTCCCGTACTCAACTACTGGTACACCATCAACGGCGCCGGCACATACGCCCCCGGTTGCAGCAACGCCCAGCGCGAGGAGATCTTCGCAGCCTTCATTGACAGGATCTTTGACATGCTCGATTTCCGCCACACTTTCATTGAGGTGATAAACATTGAGGACTCGCGCTTTGCCTACGGCACATTGAGTTCCCGCAACTTCGTACCCCTGCGCGACAGGCGCCTATACATATCGCTGCACAGCAAAGACCCGCACGAACGCCTCACACGTGCATACAAGGCACACATACGCAATGCAATGAACCGCGGTGTCACATACCGACAGGCCACTACTCCACAGGATATGGAAGAAGGAATCAGTTTGTTGCGCAACTACTACCGCAGCAAAATACAGCGCGACCTCCCGTCAGCAAAGGCACTGCACTCTATGTTGCACAGCCCCGATGGAGCGCTCTCAAACCAGGCCAGGCTCTTTGTTGTCGAGTACAAGGGCAAACTCATCGGCAGCTCGCTCTGCCTCTATGAACAGGATCGCGCCTGCCTCGCATATAGCTGCGGCCTACGCAAGAGCCACCCCTTGCTCTATCCCGGCATCATGGCCATTTGGGCAGCCATAACAGATGCCCACAGCAGCGGGTACGCCCATTTTGAGTTCCTCGAGGCACGCGCACTGCCCCGCATCAAGCGTAAATTCTTCGCCACCTTGCTCAACTACGGCGGCAAGCAGGTAGGAACCTTGCGCTGGCAGCACTTCAGATGGAACTGGATAAATAAAATTTTACGCAGGATATACGTTTAGGCACAAAACTGCGTTATTAGAGAGAAATGAGATTGAGGATATACATAACAATACTGATGCTTTTCGCCATCATTGCCGGGGCTGCTGCGCAGAAGGTCACCTTCAAAGGCCGCATCACCGACGAGAACCATAAGCCTGTGGAGATTGCGAGCGTCGGCGTATCGGGCGAGGCCAAAGGCACTGTCGCCGACCTCAACGGCTACTACTCCCTTACCTGCGAGAGCAAGGACAGCATCACCCTCATCTACTCCATGGTGGGCTACCAGACCCGCAAGCGCACCTTCAAGAACCCCACTGATACACTCATTGTCAATGTCATGTTGCCATCAATGAACGTAGCATTGCAACAGGTTGATGTCGTTGACCGCGAGAAGCAGATGGGCAGCACGCAAAAGATTGAACTGCCCGACAAGCTCCGTCTGCAGCCATCGGCAAGTGGCAGCGCCATCGAGGACCTCATAAAGTCACAGGCCGGCGTCAGCTCACACAACGAGTTGAGCTCGCAATACAATGTACGTGGCGGCAACTTCGATGAGAACAGCGTCTATGTCAACGGTATCGAGGTATACCGTCCACTCCTCATACGTGCCGGGCAGCAGGAGGGACTCAGCTTCCTCAACCCCGACATGGTGAGCGCCGTATCCTTCTCAACCGGAGGTTTCGAGGCAAAGTATGGCGACAAGATGTCATCAGTGCTCGATGTTACATACCGCAAGCCACGTGAGTTCGAGAGCACAGCCTCTGTCAGCCTCCTTGGCGCCAGCGCCTATGTAGGCTGGGGCAACAACAAGATAAGTATCTCCAACTCAGTGCGTTACAAGAGCAACAGCTACCTCTTTGGCACCTTTGACACCAAGGGCGAGTACAAGCCAAGTTTTGTTGATTATCAGGCATATATCGACTGGCGCATCACCGACAAGCTCAATGTCAGCGTCATTGGCAACATCTCGCAGAACAAGTACAACTTTACCCCCAGTGACCGCACCACCACCTTTGGCACGCTCGAGGATGTCAAGCAGTTCAAAGTCTATTTCGGAGGTTGGGAAAGCGACATCTTCCGCACCTTCTTTGGCGCGGCATCAGTCAATTTCACTCCCAGCCAATACCACCAGTTCACACTGCAGGCATCGGCATTCCAGACCGATGAGACCGAGACCTACGACATCATAGGCGAGTATTGGCTCGATGAGATCAACACCGACCAGACCATGGGTGTAGGACGTTATATGGAACATGCCCGCAACTACCTCAACGCCAACGTGCAGACCATAGCCTTTACCGGCAAGCACTATCTCAAGAGCAACGACCTGCGTTGGGGCGTAGAGTGGAAACGCGAATCCTTCAACGACAACCAACGCGAGTGGGAGCTGCGCGACTCGCTGGGCTACAACGTACCCGTCGAGAACGACGGCCTGCGCCCCGTATATAGCCTTACCTCGCAGAGCGAATACACCAGCAACCACCTTAGCGCCTACGTGCAGGACACCTACAAGTTCAACAGCAGCATAGGCCTTGTATCCATCAACGCCGGCGCACGCCTCTCGTGGTGGGACTGGAACAACGAAGTCATCTTCTCGCCACGCGCCAGCATCGGCCTCATTCCACAGTTCTGCGACGACCTCACATTCCGCTTTGCGACGGGAGTATATTACCAGACACCTTTTTACAAGGAGATGCGCGACACCACCACCGTTAACGGCATAACAACGGTGACACTGAACAGAAACATCAAATCACAGCGTTCTATCCATGTAGTGCTCGGCTGCGACTATCACTTCAAGATATACAACCGTCCATTCAAGTTCACCGCCGAGGCCTACTACAAGAAACTCGACAACCTTATACCTTATAATATAGACAACGTACGCATTGTCTACTATGGCGAGAACTGCGCCAAGGGCTATGCAACCGGTCTCGACCTCAAGCTCTTTGGCGAGTTCGTTCCGGGCACCGACTCATGGCTCACCTTCTCGGTCATGGACACCAAGGAGCGCATCAACGGCGGCGACTGGATACCACGCCCCACCAACAGCACCTTCTGTGCATCGCTCTACTTTACCGACTACTTCCCCGGCACCGACCGTTGGAAGATGAGCCTGCAGGGCACCTATGCCGACGGCCTGCCATTCGGTCCTCCACACAGCGGCCGCGAACGGCATGTCTTCAATGCCCCAGCCTACCGCCGCGTGGACATAGGCATGTCCTACCGTCTTCTTGACAATGAGGAGCGCTACTACCGCACCGGCGTGCGCAGCTGGTTCAAAAATGTATGGCTGGGCGTCGACGCCTTCAACATCCTTGGCATCAACAATGTCAACTCCTACTATTGGGTAAAGGACATCAACAACTACAACTATGCCGTACCCAACTACCTCACCGGCCGCCTCATCAACGTAAGGGTATTGATGGAGTTCTGACAATCACAAGGAGACATAAAAAATCTCTCCCGTTGGTTTAAACCAACGGGAGAGATTAATATATTTTCAAGTGTTACTTTTTACACTCTTTCTTGCAATCGGCAGCCTTGGGGCAGTCCTTCTTGCACTCGCCGTCCTTCTTGCATTCTCCGGCTTTTGGACAAGCCTCGCCTTTAGCGCACTTGCCATCCTTCTTGCACTGTTCCTTGCACTCGTTCTTGCAAGCTTCGTTCTTCTTGCAATCGGCAGCCTTTTTGCAGCCAGGGGCCTTCTTGCACTCGCCACCCTTCATGAACTCCTTGGGGAATTTACCATTTGGCATGCCCGGTTTGCCAAAGTTACGTGGAGGCATCATCTTCATATCCTTGCCTGGTGCCATTGGACGCTTGCCCATCTGTGCCTTGCTACCGAATATCATATCGAGCTGCTTGGCGTTAAGAACCTTTGCAAGTTTCTTATAATACTTCTTGTCAATCTCAAGGCTCTTTTCGCGGACATCCATCACTGCTTTGATGTTTGCCTCAATCTGAGCATCGGTAAGGTCGTCGCCCTGGGCAAGCTGTGGCTTGCAGGTTGCCTTCTCCTCGAGATAGGCCTGATACAATGGGATGAACTTTGCCTCCTTTGAATCCTCGAGCATGAACTTCTCGGCCATTTTCTTTGCGCGGAGTTCAATTCTACCAGGTGCCTTTGGCTCCTGAACCTCCTGTGCCTTCTCGGCTTTCTGCTCCTGTGCATTTGCGAATGATGTGAATGCCACCATCATTGCCATAAATAATACGCGTACTTTCATAATATAATCAGTTTAATTGTTTGTCCTTTTATTGGACTAAAGTAATTGTAAAAAGTTTAATATGCAAAATATCGGAAACAAAAAGAGTGCGGCTAAATAATTTAGCCGCACTCCAATATATAAGGTAATGAATTAAAAGGCGGAATACACGGTTTATGCAACAACGTGCTTTTTAGTCTACCTATTAATTGAATGCATCCAAATTATGCTGTTCATAAAGATTCTTTCCCTCGGCGGTATAAAGGATGTCGATACGCTCCTGATAGAATTTCTCAACCTTGCCACGGACAACCTTCATGGTACTGTTCATCATACCGTTCTGCTCGGTAAATGCCTCGGGCAACACTGCAAAGCAGCTTGGCAACCAACGCTCGGGGAACATTCCTGCATTTACACCACCCTTCTTGAATGAATCGACATCGGCCTTCACAAGATCGCAGGCTGCCTTGCGTCCCTCCTCGGTTGTGAGGTCAAGGTTCTGCTCGGCGAGAGCACGCTTGATGTTATCCTTGTTTGGTACAATGAGCGCAGTGGTGTATGGCGACTGGTTGTTGTAGAGGATTACCTGGTCAACGGTTGGGCAAAGGCTCACGAATGCCTCTTCAATGCCCTCGGGGCTGTACTTCTCGCCGTCGCTCGAAATCAAGAGGCTCTTGAAACGTCCCTTGACATAGAGCAGGCCTTCGCTTGACATGTACCCAAGGTCGCCGGTGTAGAGATAGCCGTCGCGCACAGTCTCGGCAGTGGCTGTAGGGTTCTTCCAATAACCTGCCATGACATTCTCGCCCTTGACAACGATCTCGCCAAGCTCGCCTGTAGGCAACTCCTTGCCGTCGGCATCACAAATCTTGAGTTCGATAGGCTTCACAAGCTTACCACTTGAACCGAAACGGTAGAGATCGGGGCCGTTGGATGAGATGACAGGGGTAGCCTCGGAAAGACCGTAACCCTGATACATTGGCATGCCAACGCCAAGATAGAAGTTCTGCAGTTCCTTGTCGAGCAATGCACCGCCACCAACGAAGAAACGGAGCTCGCCACCGAAGTTCTCGCGTACCTTTGAGAAGATGAGCTTGTCGAAGAGTGCAACGAGTGGCTTCAGGAGCACACGCATGCCCTTTGAATCGAGACTGCTCTCGCCGTAATATTTCTGACGCACAGCCATACCCCAGTTGAAGAGCGTCTCGGTAACCTTGCCCTTTGCACGGATAGCGCCCTCGATGTTCTTCTTGAAGGTCTTTGCCAACGATGGAACGGAGAGGATGAAGTGAGGACGTACCTCTTTGATATTGAGAGGGATATTCTTCAAGGTCTCGAGACCGGTGCGGCCAACCTGAACGGTAGCTGCGGTGGCACCCTTTGACATCATGATGTAGAAGCCTACAACGTGCGCAAAGCAGTGGTCGAGCGGCAGTATGATGAGTGTGCGCCAGCTCTCATCGATGTGGACGAGAGTAGATGCCTGCTCCACGTTGGCAGTGTAGTTGCGGTGTGTGAGCACAACACCCTTTGGGTCGGCAGTTGTACCGCTGGTGTATGTGATGGTTGCTATGTCATCATTGACGAGTGAGCGGCCAATAGCGAGAAACTCCTCCATTGTATGCTGCTGTAGATACTCATCACCCATGGCAAATACCTCATCGGCGTGGATTTCGCCCTCTTCGAGCTCGCCGGCATTGCCAAAGACAATGATTTTCTTGACATCGGCAAGTTTGTCCTTGATGGCACGGATTTTCTTGAGCTGGTAATTTGACACGAGGATATACTTTACATCGCCGTGGATGAGACGGAACAACAAGTCGTTGCTCTCCTCGAGCTTGATTGAAAGGGGAACGTTGACTGCACCTGCATAGAACATGGCGAGCTCGCCGATGACCCACATGTTGCAACCCTCGCTGAGGAGTGCCATATTATCGCCTTTCTTTACACCAAGAGCCTGGAAACCTGCGCCCAAACGGTATACCTGTTCCTTTACCTGTGTATAGGTGGTTGGTTTGAAACCCTCTTTCTTGTCTGTCTTCTCCAGGAGGAAAGTGTTGTTTGGATACAATCTCACCGACTCCTCAAAAAGATCTACCAATGTTTTTTTCATAATGGTTCTATTTTCATGGATAGGGGTTAGGCTTCCGCCCAAGATACCCCAGCCTTGTTAAACTGGCGCTAAGATACTAAAAACCCGATATATTATGCCATCATGGAAGGATTTTGTTCACATTTGTTTAATCTTTAGTCAAAAAAGGACAAAAAAGATAAAAAAGAGAGCCACTGTACAAACAGCAGCTCTCATACTTATATAATATAAGGTATGATAATTTACCTTTAACCGCACTGCGTGTGCTTAAAACAGCTCACGCCCGCAGTTTTAACCTTTCACTTCGTGCAACCCGCTCTAGCTCGGCATAGCATCAAGCAAACTTGTGCTCTGCGCTCGCTTACTCGCGGCTTTCACTTCGTGCTCGCGGCTTTCAGTTTTCCGTTTTTACCTTTCACTTTTCGCCTTATCAGATACCCATTGCCTTCTTCATTGCCTCAATGGTAGCATCGGCCTTGGCAACAGCATCGGCGTAGCAGTTGCGGCAACCCATCTTGCCCTTAGCCTCCATGTAGAACTTGATCTTAGGCTCTGTTCCCGAAGGACGTACAGATACCTTGTGACCGCTCTCGGTGAAGTACTGGAGCACGTTAGATGGCTCTGGCATGTCGATATCAGTTACATTGCCATCAACATCGGTCTGCTTCATAGCCTTGAAGTCCTTGTAGCAAACGACTTTCTCGCCAGCCATCTCCTTGAGAGGATTAGCACGGAAGTTCTCCATCATCTGACGGATTTCGTCGGCACCGCTCTTACCAGGCTTTACAACGTTCACTGTAACCTCCTTTGAGAAGCCATACTCTACATAGATATCCATGAGCATCTCATAGAGTGTCTTGCCGTTGTCCTTTGCCCAAGCAGCAACCTCGGCAATGAGGCTACAAGCCGATACAGAGTCCTTGTCGCGGCAGAAATCCTCGGCCAAGAAACCGAAGCTCTCCTCGCCACCACCGATATACTTTGCAATACCCTCGTTGTCACGGATTACCTTGGCAATCCACTTGAAACCGGTGTAGCAGTCGTACATAGTGAGGTTGTTCTTCTCGGCAATCTCCTTGATGACCTCGGTTGTCACGATGGTCTTCACAACGAACTCCTTGCCGGTCATCTTGCCCAATGCACGGTACTGGGTGATGATGTAGTAAAGGAAAATCATACAGGTCTGGTTACCGTTGATGATTACCCACTCGCCCTTGCTGTCCTTGCAAGCGATTGCAAGACGGTCAGCATCAGGGTCAGATGCCATAACGAGGTCGGCATCGATCTCCTTTGCAAGGTTAACGGCCATTGTCATAGCCTCGGGGTTCTCGGGGTTAGGAGAAACGACTGTTGGGAAGTTACCGTCCTTTACCATCTGTGCCTCTACGGTGTGGATGTTCTCGAAGCCCCAACGACGCAATGAAGCAGGGATGAGTACGCGGCCGCAACCGTGGATTGGAGTATAGACAATCTTGAGGTCCTTGTGACGCTCAATGACAGCAGGATCAATGATGAGGCCCTTGACTGCATCGAGGAATACGTTGTCGACATCCTCGCCGATAACCTCGATGAGAGCAGGATTACCTGTGAACTTGATATCCTCGACCTTCACACTCTCGACATGCTTGATGGTGTTGACATCGTGTGGAGCAAGCATCTGTGCACCGTCATCCCAATATGCCTTGTAGCCGTTATACTCCTTGGGGTTGTGGCTGGCAGTGATGTTTACACCGCTCTGGCAACCCAAATGACGGATAGCGAATGAAATCTCTGGTGTTGGACGAAGATCCTCGAAGAGATATACCTTGATGCCGTTGGCCGAGAAGATGTTTGCAGAAATCTCGGCGAACAGACGGCTGTTGTTACGGCAGTCGTGACCTACTACAACTGAAATCTGCTCCAGATCCTTGAAGCACTCGTTGAGGTAGTTGGCAAGTCCCTGTGTAGCCTTACCTACAGTATAGATGTTCATGCGGTTGCTGCCGGCACCCATGATGCCACGCAAACCACCGGTACCAAACTCGAGTTCGCGGTAGAAAGCGTCGATGAGAGGAGTCTTGTCCTCATTGTCGAGCATTGCCTGAACCTCTTTTCTTGTCTCTTCGTCATAGGCAGGAGAAAGCCACTCTGTAGCCTTGTCCGTTACCATTTTAATAAGTTCCTGATCCATAGTTTTATTATAGTAGTTATTCTTTTGTTATATCTACAGAATATCATAAACTGCAAACTATCTGCAAATATAGCGAATTCTTGGAATCTACAAGGGATTTTACATTATTTTGCAGCAGGGATGAGATAACGGTCGCCGGTTTCCTCAACAACCTTTCTCCAATAGTCGGTTGAATATCCCGGGCGTGTCATTTTGCCGGCGAAACCGCTCTTTGAACGCTGTATCTTGCCGTCCTTCTCGCTCTTGACAACAAGGTCGTTATACTTTACAATGACCTTTTCACCGAAAGCCTTCCATGCCGCAAGTGTCTCCTCGCCGCTTGTTGCTGTGAAATCGGTAAGCATCTTGATGGCATACTTGGGCGATGTGCCGATAACTGCCAAAGCCTCGGCCTCAACAACCTTGCTTCTCTCGTAGATGGCTGTCTCGAGTTCGCTCTGCACCTGGCGCATGTCATCGATTACAAGAGAATACTTAGGATAGATCATGTTTGATACCCAGTTGAACACCCAGAACGATGATTTCCATGAGAAAACAACAGGGTCAGCATATTGCTGGGCATAGCAGTCGGGAACAGATGTTGCGCAACAGTATACCGGAGTGTAGACAACCATGTTTGAGTCATCGGTACCGAACCACATGACACCACCAACGGCATTGGGGAGCCAATTACGCAACTGCGCAACAAAGGTAAACGCAGTCTGGAATGTTGAGATTGGGCGCTCGTTGAAATACTCCTTGCCGTCGACCTTGAAGCTGAGTGGCGATGGACGGTATGGCATGTTGTATGGGCCGGCACCAAGATCATCGGTAATGGCAAATGGAGTACCCTCGTAGTGGTCACGCATACCGCGCTGGACATCCTGCAATGAGAGTGGAGCCTTGGGCTTCATATAAAGCGGCATTGGCTCTGCTGTTGCATCGCCCTGTGCCCATGCGAGATATTCGTTCATATCGGCCTGGCCAAACATGTTGAAGAAGCTCCATACGCGGGCATCGCAGTAACGGAGGCCACCGAAATCGGCAGGGCAATATGCCGCTGCAAAATCAAAGTCCTCGTCCTTGCCATCGAAGTAACCCATCTTGCGTGCGAACTTGATGACATCCTTTGAGTAGCGTACGTTCTCCTTATCCTTCATGTCGAACTTGCGGATACGTGCCTGGTTGGCGTGAGCCGAAATGCAGTCATCGGGGATGCGGATTGCAACCCACACAGCACCTTTTTCCTTGCCACCCTTGCCAATCATCTCCATGATCCAAGCCTCGTTAGGATCGGCAATGGAGAAGCTCTCGCCGCTGCTGTAGTATCCATACTCGGCAACAAGAGAGGTCATCACGTCGATAGCCTCACGTGCTGTGCGTGAACGCTGCAATGCGAGATAGATGAGGTTACCGTAATCGACAACACCTGTTGTATCGACAAGTTCCTCGCGGCCACCGAAAGTTGTCTCGGCAATGGCAACCTGGTGCTCGTTGATGTTGCCAAGGACGTTGTATGTGCGGCGTGCCTCGGCAATCTGACCAAGGTATTCGCCTGAATCCCAGTTGTAGATATCGCGCATTGTGCCCTCGGGGTACACAGCTGCAGGGAAATGAGCTACATAGCCGCTCATGCCATAGCTGTCGGCACTGTATGAGATGAACACTGAACCGTCGGCCGACGCCTTCTTGCCAACAATGAAGTTGGTGCAGGCAACACCCTCGGTCACAAAAAGCAGCACTGCTGCCAAAGCAAACAAAATCTTTTTCATAGTATTTTCAATTTATCAATATCTTATTTCCTTTTCAAAAACGGCGGTATTGCCACAGGCATCGGTAGCAACGACCTTGAGCTGATGCGTTCCACGCTTTATGTTCTCCTGTCTAAGATCCAATGTCAGGCGACGGTCCTTGCGGTTATAGGTAAAAAGCACGAACTTGCCGTTGAGAGTGCCATGGAACGAGGTGGGCTTTGTCTCCTTGTCATCGAGCATGAGCACGACCTTGGCTTCCTGTCCCCAAGCTGACTCCTTGACAGGCTTGAGTACCGGGGGCACGGTGTCTACCGCAATGTCATACACACCCTGAGAGGAGATGGTGGCAGTGAGCCAACCATCGGAATATTTTCCACCAATCCAAGAGCTGCTCTTCGGGGTCTTTTTACATACATAGAGCTTGCCGGTGTCGACACCTGACAACTCTTCGCCGACCTTGAGCGAGAGCTTTGCGCCGTGCCAGAAGATGACGTCCTCATCGGTTGAGCGGCAACTGCCCGAGATGGTGCAGCTGTCATCGCACGCAATGTCAAGACAGGCATCATCGAACATCTCGCCACGGGGAATGAACAGACGTGCGCCGTCGGCAACAAGGAAGTGTTCCCTGTTCCAGCGCAATGGCGCCGACTCTCTTTTGGGCTGCGGGATGGGGCAAGGGTTGCCACGGACAACAAAGCGGCAGATGGAGAGGTTGCCATGATAGTCGGCAAGGTGGCACTCTACATTATAGAGACGTGCGCTGTCAATGGTTACCCAGCCACGCCTTGCATTGCTCTTGTAACGTGCAAAGGGGTTATTGGGCATGCGATAGAGCTTTTGGAAGGTTCCTTCACCGCGTCTTTCACGCGCCTGGTCGACACATGCCAAGATGAGTTTGTTCTGTGCGAAAGTAAAGCTGTCCATCTGCATCTCGAAATGCGACACGCTGTCCACAAAGAGCTCCACGCGATAGAGGCCGTATTTGTTTGTGGTATTGTCCATGTAGTCGAGAGCCTCAATGCCAAAGGCTATATCGCCCCATGCCTCAATGGTGTCGGGGAGTGCATTACCCTTGAGAGGAAAGGCCCGTGATGCTTCGCTGCCGAAAAGTGCGCCCTTGCCAATGCGTGGATAGACTGCAACAGAGGTTGCCCTGGGGGCACGGGTATCGGTAACGAGCTGCTTGTAATAGGGCAATGGGTTATAGAGCTTGTTGCCACTCTCATCGCGCAACTCAAAATGGAGGTGCGGACCGAAAGAGTAGCCCGTGTTTCCGGCACTGGCAAGGAACTCGCCACGTGTCACGGGATAGTCGCCGGGAGCGAAATAGAGATCGGCCTCGAAACACTCATTATCATACTGGTATTTGCGGATGCGCTCGGCTATGGCATCGGGGAAACGGTCGAGATGGGCATAGACGGTCATGTAGCCATCGTGCTTGACATAGAGCGCCTGGCCATAGCCTGCAGCCTCGACCTTGGCGCGGTAGATGTAACCGTCGGCAACGGCCATGATGGGCTTGCCCACTACTCCACAGGTCTTGAAATCGAGTCCCGAATGGAAATGGTTGGAACGCAGCTCGCCGTAACTTGCGCTCAGCAGGATATCGAAATCAAAGGGAGAGCGCAGCTCCTCATGGGCGGCAGGTTGCGCAAAGGCACGTACCACAGCAAGGAGAAGGGCGAGTGTGAGGGTTATTCTATTGAGTATATTCTTCATCTGTTTTTCCTGAAAATGCGTTTGAGGAGTGATTTCATAAGGTTGCCGTGCTGCGACAGGCGACGGAGTGAAACGACAACCGACACTGCAGCAATGGCAAAACCCGCAAAGCGGAGCCATGGAAAGCGGACGGCATAGAATGCCGAGAAGATGACAGCCAAGCCGGCAAACAATGCAAACACAAAGCTGCGGAGTGCCCTGCCCGACAGGTAGAACCCATAGCGGAAACGGGCGATGGAATAGACTACTGTCAAATCAATCATCCTGGCAAACAGCATGCCGGCACCGGCACCTGACCAACCATAAAGACGGTAACCCAAAAGGGTCAGCAACACGAAAGAGAGGTTGTATACTGTCTCCTGGGCTGCAAAGGTAAGTGTATCGCCCTTTGAGACGGGGAGGAAGGAGATTGGGTAGGTCATTATGTGGAACAGCAGTCCAAAGACAGCCAGTTGTGTCATCTGGAGCGCCGGCATGAATTCATGTTTGAAAAAGAGCGGGAAGAGCCATGGGAGCAGCATAATGACGCTATAGATGATGGGCGGCTGCACAAGCAGGTGCGCCTCGATATGCTCGTTGACCATGGCATTGCGCTCGGCAGTACGCGAGAAGATGCCCGAGAGACGTGGGTAGTAATCGGAGTCGAACGCGGCAAAGAGTATTGATGGCAGCATGCCGACAAGCAGGTAGCCGGCCGAGAAGATTCCGACAGCGCTGTCACCACCCCAACGGGTAATCATAAGGCATATGAGCCACACTGAGCCGGAAACAAGGACCGTTGCATATATGTAGCCCGCACCGAGTTTGATGATGTCGACACCCTCACGCAGAAGAGTACGCGAGAAGGGCTTTGCACGATAGGCATAGAGTCTTGTAGAAAAATAGAGAGCCCCGGCCATCTGAAACAGTGCGACAAGGAATATTGACGGGATTATTCCCGCTGTGCCAAGAAGGAAATAGAGCGGGAGGGTAACGAGGAGTGCGCTGACGGCTGTCCACAAGGTGTAGAGCGCTATCTTGACAGGTTGCTTGACACCACGCAGCACTGCAAGCTCACCTCCTGACACGGCAATAAAAAAGACTGCCGGCGCGACAAGAGAGAGGTGCAAAGCCGAGGCTGCACTGCCGTCGAACATCCACTGCGAGAGCAGCGGAGAGAGAAGAAGCATCAACGCCATGCCCACAATACCCGTAAGCAGCGCTATGCTACGCACAACCTTGATGCAGTGGCGTACCTCGCTGTCGTTGCCATTGCTGTATGTATCGGACAGACGGCGTACGGCGCTCAAGGAGAGGCTCAAACCAGTGGTGTCGCAAAAGAGCTGGATGGTACGGTTGTAGAGGGCAATGATTCCGAAGCCCGCCGTACCAAGGAGCACTGAGGCAAACTTGTTGCGGACCATGCTCAACAGCACAGAGATGCCTTGCGCGCCACCGAATATGCCAAGATATCGGATGACACGCCCATAGTCGCCAGTAGATGTATTCGTATTGTTGTCCCTGTTTTTGCCCATGTTTCAACGTGAGCCGCTGCATGCGGTCATATTAGATGCGAAGATAGCGAAAAAAGAGCGAAAAACATGCCGGGAGGGCGCAAGAAATTGAGAAAGCACGACAATTAATTCAAGAAAAGAAAAAAACAGCACTTTTTATCGGGGGGATATGTGGATTATTTTATATCTTTGTCATTAACCGCAAAAACGAAAAGAAAGAATGAAACTGAGCATCATAGTACCGGTATACAAAGTAAGACGTCATTTGCAGAGATGCATCGAGAGTATCCTGCAGCAGACATACACCGACTATGAGCTTATTCTCGTTGATGACGGTTCGCCCGACAATTGCGGCGCGATATGCGAGAGGTATGCACAGGAGTGCGACAAGGTAAAGGTCATACATAAGAAGAACGGTGGTCTCTCATCGGCACGAAACGCCGGTATTGCAGTGGCACGTGGAGAGTATATCACGTTTGTAGACGGCGATGACACGGTGGCATCGGGAACATACTACTACAACATGCACATACTGCAGACAAACCCCGACATCGACATCCTTGAATACCCCATAATAAAGTACTACGAGTCGCCACGCAGCGAAATCATATCGTTCAAGCCTGAGAAGATAAAGGGCAACGAGAATGTCTTTACAGACTGGATAAAGCGCAAGGGATACAACCACTGCTTTGCCTGCAACAAGATTTACCGCGCCGACATGTTCATGTTCGTACGCTACCCCGAGGGCGAGGTTTTTGAGGACATCCTTGTAACTCCACAGCTTTATGAAGGAAGCGAGAATGTGTACTACTCGGACTGTGGTTTCTACTACTATTATGACCACCCCGAGAGCATTTCGAACACATATAGTTTCAAATCGAAATTTTTCATATACCGCAACTTCGTACAGTTGCACGAAAAAGTGGCAAGCAACCCCGAGTTGAAAGAACAGGCGCACGACATTCTGTTCCACTGCACCGACAACCTGATTGACCTGCTGCGTTGCAGGGACGGGGAGAAAGAGCAGTACAAGGAAGCCGTTGCAATGATTAAGGGCAAGGGCATTTCACTGCCGGAACTGTACAGAATGAGCCTGTCGATAAAGAAGAAAATCAAATATACGACATTAGCACTGTTCGGTGCGGTTATACACTGCCACTTATACGCTTTTTTACACAAGAAGCTAAATTGACACTACGATGTTCCTGTCAATAATAATTCCACATTACAACCTACAAAGGGAACTGCTTGAGCGATGCATAGAAAGCATTGTGGAGCAGGAGATGCCAAGCGACGATTATGAGATAATCATTGTCGACGATGGCTCCATTACCCCGCCTGTGTGGGTTGAGGAGTTGTACCCTGGCACGAACATCAGGCTGTTGAATGAACCCCACGGCGGACCGGGAGCAGCCCGCAACAGAGGAATAGAGGAAGCCAAAGGAACATATATAGAGTTTGTGGATGCCGACGACACACTTGTCACCGGCAACGAATACAAACAGTGTCTGGAGGTGTTGCGCAGCGACATGCCGGAAATACTGCATTTCAACTACCGCGTAATACCCGCAGGCAACGAATTGCCGGACGACAGGAAGGAATACCAAGTCCACTTCAGCAACATCATTAGCGGAGCAAGATACATGAGGGAGTTCAACCTCTCGGGCAGTCCATGCCGCTATTTTGCACGCAAGGAGCTCATTCTTGAGAAGGACATCCTCTTTCCGGTGAACACATTCCACGAGGATGAGGAGTTCAACACAATACTGCACTTCCACGCCCGCACATTGGTATACAGCGACGCTGTGCTATACAACTACTTCATACGAGAAGGTTCAACGACGGCAAACAGCAAGGCCGAATTCGAGGAGAAGCGCATAAACGACATGCTGCACGTCATCGAGAGGCTTTTCTATTTCAGAAGGACACAGGAGCATTGCAGCAAGACACAAAGCGAGGGTTTCAGCCACAAGTTCGCAATGCTTGGAGTGGATGCCACCCTGAACATGATGTACAATGGTATGAGTGCAAAGACAATTGTTGCAAAATGCCGCAAGCACTTTGAGCCAATAGGGCTATATCCACTGCCTAAAGCAGGCTATTCAATGAAATACCGCATATTCCGCACACTCGCAAACAGCAAGTGCGGAATGAGATTGCTGCGACTGTTCATTCCATCAAGAAAACCGATAAAGAGATGAAGATTCTGCTCATAGGCGAATACAGCAACGTCCACTGGACACTTGCCGAGGGGTTGCGCTCACTGGGACACACGGTGTGCGTGGTAAGCAACGGCGATTTCTGGAAGGACTACAGACGCGACATTTCACTTGTGAGGGAATATACCAAGCTGGGCGGCATGAAATATCTGCTAAAGCTGTACACCCTGTTGCCCAAGCTACGCGGATATGACATAGTGCAGATAATAAACCCCATGTTCCTGGAGTTGAAAGCGGAGCGCATAGCGCCAATATACAGATATCTCAAAAGACACAACGGCAAGGTGTTCATGGGAGCATATGGCATGGACGCCTACTGGGTAGAGGCCTGCACAAGCACGCCATACCGTTTCCGCTACTCGGATTTCAACATTGGCGAAAATAGAATAACGAACGATTATGTCAACGAACAGGAGGCCGACTGGAAGGAGACACCCAAGGCACACCTGAACCACCATATAGCAAATGACTGTGACGGCATCATTGCAGGACTGTATGAATATTACGCCGCATACGAACCTGCTCACAAAGACAAGCTCACTTACATCCCATTCCCCGTTCCAAGCGACAGGAACGCGAAGGCAATATACGACAAGGAACGTAAAATACGTTTTTTCATAGGAATACAGAAGACACGCAGCATATACAAGGGAACGGACATTATGCTACGTGCGCTTGAACGCGTTGCACATGACTACCCAAACGAATGCGAGATTCTGAAGGCCGAGAGTGTGCCTTTTGAACAATACTCAAGGATGATAGAGGGTTGCGATGTTCTGCTTGACCAGCTTTACGGCTACTCGCCTGCAATGAACGCTCTGCTTGCAATGTCAAAGGGTAAGATTGTCGTAGGCGGTGCCGAGCCCGAGTGCTACGATATCCTTGGCGAGCAGACGCTGCGCCCAATGGTAAACGTAACCCCAAGTGAAGAGGATGTATACAACAAACTGGAATGGCTTGTAAAGAATAAGGAGCAGATTGCCACAATGCAGCAGCAGAGCATTGAGTTCATAGAGAAGCACCACTGCCCCATCAAGGTCGCGAAACAGTACCTTGATTTCTGGAAATAATCACTTAAAACAAAAAAAATTAGAACCTGATAAGGTTCTAACTAGCGTAGCGCCTAACGGATAATTACCGCAAGGCGGTAATCGACAAGGCTTGCAGCGATTGGTCGCACGCAGTGTGGACGCAGTTCACACGCCGGGCGGGTCGCGATAAGCAAGGCTTGTCAATCTTCGAGGCCCGTAGGCACAAAAAAAATTAGAACCTGATAAGGTTCTAACTAGCGTAGCGCCTACGGGAATCGAACCCGTGTTCCATGCGTGAGAGGCATGTGTCCTAGCCACTAGACGAAAGCGCCATTTCAATATGTTTACTACCTTTAGACTCTGTAGCCGTGAGTTTTGTAGCGCCTACGGGAATCGAACCCGTGTTCCATGCGTGAGAGGCATGTGTCCTAGCCACTAGACGAAAGCGCCATGTGCAAAAAATAAGCGGAAGCTGGGGGATTCGAACCCCCGGTACGGTTACCCGTACGGCAGTTTAGCAAACTGCTGGTTTCAGCCACTCACCCAAACTTCCTTGTGTAATTAGCTTACTCCGCTCTTATTTTTGCGGTGCAAAGGTAGCACTTTACTTTGGATTTACCAAATATTCGGGCAATGTTTTTTCAAAAAAGTTCTTTTTTAAAAGAAAAATGGGCAAAACGCCAAGTTCTACACTGCTACAAACCCGTAAATTACTTTACCAGAACCTTTTTACCGTTGACAACATAAACACCGGGATTGTCAATCTGCACAAGGCTACAACCGGCGAGATTGTATATTTCGGCACCATAGCCACAATCCTCGACAACATTGGCAATATGTGTAACGGCGTTTACCATTGCAAGCAGGTCGTCATATGCCTTTTGGAGATTTTCCTTTGTTGCTGTAACGTGTGCCGCTGTTGTTCCGTGTTCATAAACAGCCTTGGCAGAGAGCAATACATCATATTTTGCCGCAGCATAACTGTTATTGAGCGATGTTCCCTGGAACTGATTGAAGACAGATGCTATAGAAGTCATATGATAGAGTTCAAACTCTCCCATATGCCAATATACCCTTTCGGCATCGACCCTGAAACGAAGATAGCGGTATGGCTGCACACAACTGAACACAGATGACCTGTAGGTTGCATTTGCAGTTTGGGGCAAGCCCGAAGATACAGCATAGACATTGCTGTACGCAGCCTTATCGTTACTTCCCATCACAGTTATGGCATCGGGAAAATCGTTGGCACTGTTTGCACGTGTATGATATGCAAAACGGAGCGATGTAATGCAGCTCGCAGCACCTAGATCAACCTCTATATAATGATAACCATCGGAAGTGGAAGCATTATGCCAGTTTGTATGGAAGAAATTCGAGCCATTACCCTTGACACCATCAATGAGATGAGCAATGTTGCCTTCACTTGTTTCAACAGAGTTGGCCCAAAGATAGTTGACAGCATTGGCGTTTGTTACCTGCAATGCAATCTTGTTAGACTTTCCGGTGGGATTATATGTCGCCACTTGCGCAGTGAGTGCTTCCATCTTTTCTATAAGCTCGGCAAGTTCCCTGCGCGACACACCCATCGGAACCGACACGAGCACACCTTGGGAATTATAGAGGCAACCATCGGCATCCACATAATAGTTGGGACAACCGGAGGCTACGGTAATCTTGTCGAGATTCACACAACCATCAAATGGATCACGCTCATTCGACGACTGCACATCGGTGCTCAAAAACTCTATTGTCTTGGGCAAAGCGATTGAGCACAACGCCTTGCTACCATTGAACAAGCCATTGTCAAAACCCACAACTGCGTGCTGCTGACCAAGAATCTCAACGTTCCCGGGGATTGCAAGGTCGGCACTACCGGCGACATTCACTTTGCTGAGAACAACACCGTTCTGCGCGATACGATAGTCGAACTCCCAACCATCGACAACAAGACAACGACGGAAACGGGCGGTGTACACGGCATCCTCAATGGCCATGCCGCAGTATTCAAGTTCTGTTGCAAACAGACGGCCATGGTGATCATACCATCCAAGAAACTCCACATCGGGAGCAGCCTTTGTAGCACGTAGATACATTGGGATATTTGCACTGACAACCCACTCTGTTCCGGTAGAGCCATCGGGCGTCTCATCGGTCCACACCTCTACGGTACCCCAAGCATCATTGTTGCTCTGCACCTTGATTGTCGCAGCCTTGTCCGACTTTTCGGTAACATTGATTACAATCTCATAGACAGGGCGGATGGATGCGGCCTTCGCATCGTTGCCGGCAGGATTACTGCCATTGTCCCAAGCACCATCGAAACGCAGACGCATGTGGGTGATACCCAAGGGCATATCGTATGGCAAGAGAACATTCACGCTATTTGAGCATACTGCGCCATTCTGCGCGCCATTGCTACCTACAGACTTCAGGAGTTCGCCCTCATCGCTGAAATCGCCGTCGGCATTGAGGTCAATGAATGCACGGAAATAGCAGTACTTCAGACCATCCTTGTTACCGTTGTCATACCTCACTGTAAAGCTTGCACCTTGGGGAACATCAATAATACCAGGCACTGTATTGAAGATTCCCGACGGGGCTGCAGTTGTCTCAAGTATAGCCTCGGGCTCACGGTTGTAATATGCAAAAGTGAGGTTATGCACGAACTGGCCATAGCTTGATATGTCGCCGCTGTACTCTCCGTTGCATGCAACCACTCCCCACTTGTCCTGGATGAAATTGGCTGTAAAGGAGGCTGCCTCCTTGCCGTAGTAAATGAACGGATTGTCGTTGCTCACGGTATTGCCGGCTGCGTCGGTCCACTTCTCGAAGTTATAGCCGGTATCGGGTGTTGCAATGAGTGTCACAGCATCGGTATTGGTAACGGAGAGTGCATCAATTCCTTCAATGGCCACAGTTCCATTGCCGGCAGATGCGACAGAGACCTTGCGTGCCTTGTCAATATCCTCAATGAGAGCGATATTGAATGTGATTACCGTACCGTCACTGTATGAAAGCATGGCAGTAGTCTTTCCAATAGCGGCATTGGCAGGGATTGCCACCTTATTGCCTTTGGCTGCAAGATGTTCGTTGTTACCGGCAGCACCATCGGCATTAAGGTCAATCCATACTGCAGTAAGCTCCACATCCTTGCCTATCTCAACCGGCAGCGTCACTGTCTGACCACGATAAACCTCGGGGATTACATTGACCTTTGTAGCATTTGTCACAACACCCATTGGAAAGATGTAGTTCTTCTCGGCACCCTTCACACGACCGAAATAGTTGCCGAAGGTCTCCTTTGCCTTTGCAGTAGCAGTCATATCTGTAGGGATTACGACCTTTGAATAGTCATAATCGGTATAGTTTACAGTCCAGGGATACTCAAAGCCATCGAACCATCCGCCATTGAACGAGCCACCATTGCTTGTAAAGAACTTCTCCCAACGCTTGTGGTGAAAATCCTTTATAAGACCGGCCCAACAACGGTTCGAGTAGTCATGCAGGTCGGTATTACCCTTTGACCACACGGTTATCTGCGTACGGGCGTTCCACTCAAGCCAATTGCGGTCATTGACAGTTGTACCATCGACCTCATCGGCAATATTGCGTGCAAGACTTGTCCAACGTTCGAGCTTGAAGTTGGCATCATAAGAGAGCATTTCGTCAAGATCCAGCATAAGCTGCAGATAGAGCTTATACAGACGGGTATATTCAGCCGCGTCACCGGCATTGCGCGCAGCATTGATGAGCGGCAACAGCTCTGCCGCATAGTCAACCATAGCCTGGCGCACAACATCAATGAAGTCATAGTCATAGTTCGCCTTACCGTCGGCAGTTGTAACCAGTTCCTCAATAGAAGAAAGTTGGTCGGCAGCAAGACGCACATCCTGTGTATCCCAATAGATTGCCGATGTACTCCAGCTAGACACGCTGTTCACGGTCCAGTCAGGACGGGCAAGTATGACGGCTTCGGATGTTCCCTGCTGGTTTACCTTGCAATTCCATACCGATTTCCTGAGGTTCTGCAATGCAGCAAGCGCTGTCTCGTTCTTCACGCCATAACGTGCATGGGCATAATCAGCCATCCACTCGTCAACCGATGGGCGGCTGTTCACATCCATCCAAGGAAGTTCAAAGAGCATATCATAAAGTATGGGATTGGTCTCGATACCCTCGGGAGTCGCACCCACACCCTGCATATTGTTGCCTTTGGCAAGTGCCTCGAAGTAACCGTTCATCGTTGTCTCCAGACGACCATGCAGACCGCTACGGCCACCGAAGTTGTGAAGCATACAGTACACATACGGGCGGCCATTGTAATAGTTTGTTCTCCATTTTGCAGCATTGTCGGCATATATATTGTCGGCAAACAAGTCAAGACCGATGAAGCGGTTGCCATACTTGCTCATAGCGCTGAACGCACCGCTCTGCGGCACTCCCTGCCAATACTGTATAATCCATTTTGGCTGCTCATCGACATTATTCTTGGCCTTATCCTCCTGACTGACACCATTGAAATAGTTGTCAAGCTCAACCATTATATTTGGATAACATGTCTCGTTTGTCACACCACCGGGGAGTGAACCTTCATGGAACGGGTCAATGCTATAAAGCTCCGAAACGCCCATAACATCGTGCAAATGCTTATAATAGACACCGGCAAATGTACGGTAGCTCGCAGTGTTGGGCTTTAGGATATCGGGGCGTGTGTAACCACCTGCCCAAGTTCCGTTGTTCACAACATCGCCCTTGTTGAAGCCTTCTATCGCGTAGTTGACAATGCAGTTGGGCACCTGACCACTGAAACCAGGAATCACGGGCTGCATACCTAGCTCACGCATACGCTGCAGCATATTGCGACACAACTGCTCCTGGCGTGTATACCACCATTCGGGGTTACCGTTCATCTTCACATCGGCAGCATTGATTGTACCGCCCCATCCCTCGAGGTTGTTCATCGCAAACCATGCAATGAAACCGGGGCCGGCAATGTATGCATTGATATCACTCTCGCTCACACCAAGCTCACGCAGGAAATTACGTGTAACGACATCCAAGCCCACAAGGTTAAGCGGAGCGTTTATACCGTGCAGTGCCATCCAGTCAATCTCCTGCTGCCAGCGCTCCCAAGTCCAGAAAGCCATTGAGTAAGAGAATGTACAGGTATTGAAATTGTAGCGGTATGCAGTGTTACAAACGTGCATCTCCTCGCCTGCAGGTACAGGAAGTTCAACCTTTGAAAGATCGGTTGTAAGATTATTCCATGTAAGATTTATATGGGCATAGTGGTTCAAGTACCAGTTGATACCTGTCGCCACCGCCAACTGGCTGTTACCCTTGATACACGGCTTGCCGTTCTGCGCAGTGATGACAAAGACATCCTTGCCGTCCTGAGCAAGGCCTGCATCAATCACAACTTCAAATTTGTCGGCCGCGCCGTTACCACCAATACGGTTCAGGAGACCCGCAATAGCCTCCTGTGGAGTAGCTACCGGTGTCTGGGCTTCAACCGCCTGCGGCATAAGAACAACGAGCAACGCAAGTATCAATGTCACAAAAAGATTTCTTCTCATATTTTTGTCTTTAACTGTTTCATTACGGGGATACGCACATGTACCACCGCCACAACGGGCGTTCATACAGCACTTCATTCTTAATAGAATGATATATTCTGTAAAGTTATGACTTTTTTGCAGAACAAGCACTATACATACATATATTTTTATAATTCAGCGACATAGACAAACTCTTTAGAGCACAAATGCGTTTAAGATATGACACTAAAGAGCATAACAATTTGTTTATACTATCCATTTAGTGTATTTTTATAAAGTATTTAAAATTCTGGAATATGAATCATCTGGATTTTATGCGCAAAGCAATTGCGCTGGCTGTAGAAAATGTAGAGAACGGCGGCGGCCCGTTTGGAGCCGTCATTGTAAAGGATGGCGAAATAATAGCCACAGGAGTGAACCGCGTGACGCCCAACAATGACCCCACAGCCCACGCCGAGGTGTGCGCAATACGTGCAGCGTGCTCAAAACTAGGCACTTTCGACCTTAGCGGCTGCATCATATACACATCGTGCGAGCCATGCCCCATGTGCCTGGGAGCAATCTACTGGGCACACATTGACAAGATTTTCTATGGCGCGAACCAACACGATGCCGCCGCAGTGAATTTTGACGATTCGTTCATATACCGCGAGCTTGAGCGCAAGCCACAGGAGCGCCACAAGCCCGTTGAAAATATTTTACATAATGAAGCTCAAGCACCATTCAACGCCTGGAGGGAAAAGAGCGACAAGGTAGAATATTAATATAGGTTAAAGGTTAAAGGTGAAAGGTGAAAGCTGCGAGCAAGCGAGTGAGTGGAAGTTCACTTACACACAAAGCGAGCGAAAGCAGGTTCAAGCGCACGCAGTGCGGTTAAAGGTGAAAGTCCAAAGCCGCTAATAAGCGTGAGCTGATTCAAACACACGCGGTGTAGTTAAAGGTAAAAACGGAAAACGGAAAACAAAATCGCGACGTTTGCAATAGCATACGTCGCGATTTTAATTTTCACTTATTCTTGCCGACAAAATACTTGTCGATATACTCAAAGAAAGTATCCTTGTACATATCTCCAATGGGCACATATACGTTGCCATCGTAGACAATACGCATCTTCGAAACCTCCTTGACTTTGTTGAGGTTGACAAGATATGAGCGGTGCACGCGCATGAAAGTTTCGGCAGGCAAGCACTCCTCTATCTTCTTCATGCTCAACAGCGAGACAATGGGCTTAGGATTGTCTTCCACAAAAATGCGCACATACTCACTCATACTCTCAATGTATTTGATGGAACCGATGGGCACACGCAACATACGGTAATCGGACTTCACATAAAGGCAGTCATTGACAACGGAGTCGGCCAACTCTGCCGCCGGACGCGCAGCATTGAAAAAGCGGTTGAGTTTGTTGAATGCTTTGAGAAAATCATCAAAGGCTATCGGTTTGAGAAGATAGTCAACGGCATCGAGTTTGAAACCCTCAATGGCATACTCGGAATAGGCTGTAGTGAAGACAACCATAGGCGGGCGGGCCAACGAACGAACAAGCTGCACGCCATCAATATCGGGCATATTGATATCGACAAACATTGCATCTACATTGCCGGAAGAAAGGATTTCCATTGCCTCGGCTGCCGATGAGCACGACCCTACATTTACCAGGAACGGCACACGTTCCACATAATTCTCGAGCTGTGCTACCGCCAACGGCTCATCATCAACTATTATACACCTTATCATATTGTGTTGGGATTTTCAGTTCAACATTGTACCACTCGCCATCATTATCTATGCGCATGCTTGCCTTGCCACCATATAGCAGTTCAAGGCGTTTCCTTGCATTCTCAATACCAATACCGCCCTGAGACGGCAACGTAGTGGCCTTGGCTGCATCGGGCAATGTATTACGACAGACAAAAAGGACATACTCGCCAGCCTCATCAAGATCGAGTGACACATATATCAACGATTTCTTCTTGTATGTCACACCATGCTTGAAGGCATTCTCCACAAACTGCATAAAGAGCAACGAAGGAACAAGAACACCCTGAGGCTCGGTTGTGAAAGCGACATTCAGCTCCAGCTTGTTGGTGTAACGCAGACGCATGAGTTCTATATAGTTCCTCAAGAAGCAGATCTCCTTTTCAAGGGAAACATACATGGACGACTTGTCATACAGCACATATCGCATGAGCCCCGACAGTTCCTGAATTGCAGCCTGCGCCTTGTCCTTGTCAATATCTATGAGAGCATGGATATTGTTGAGACTGTTCATGAAGAAATGAGGTTACCTGGACAAAAAGTAGGATGATTTGAGTTGAAAAAACTCTTATTGGACAAAAAGTAGGATGATTCCCTCAGCAGAGCGCGCTCTGCTGAGGGAATTCGCGCCTAATAATGCCTCATGATATATTCATCCAACAAC
>JAFZFO010000066.1 GCA_017555845.1 Bacteroidaceae bacterium
CCAGGCTTTTGTTATACTCATGAAAATCACGATATATATTACCTATTTGAACATACAAAAGTCCAGCTAGATAACCATTATTCAATTCTTCTAGTAAGGTTTCTGCTTTTATGTATGCAATTATAGCCGAAGAATAATCTTTATTATTACATAATATGCGACCACAATAATAAAGAGATAAAAATTTATACCTAACATTACCGGAGTCTTCATAATAATCTTTAGCTTCACTGATTAGTTTGAGGTCTCTTTCATCAATAAAGTTCTTATCTTCCGCCTGTGCATATAATACAGCATATTTTGCCCTTTCCTCTTTACTTGACAGCTCTTCGGTATCAATCCTCTCCAGGACAGCCAATGCACTATCAGGTCTTTCTTCTATGTATGACTCAACCTGGGACAACATTTCCCAATGTTCGGAGTGTTTGTCGCAAGCCACCAGACAGAGTGCAAGAATGATTATTGATATATATTGTCTCATAAAAGCTCGTATAAGTTCTGAATGAAAATTCAGTTGTTTTACTCGAACATGTTCATGAGCCTGCGCTTTACGGCATCGGTCTCAAGCAGTATTTTGATGAACTCTTTTGCAGCAGTCTTTTGGTAGGCATCCTTCAGTATCAACAATGAAGCCTCCATTGTGTTGTCGGGTTCGTTGAGCGGTATTGCCTTGAAACGTGTCTTTCCAAAGACGGCCGATGTGGAGAGGATTGTGGCATAATGTCCTGTGGCAACCATTTGCAGCAGGATATTTGTCTCATTGAGCTCAAGGCTCGAATGCAGCTCTATCCCTGCCTTTTCGGCCAATCTGTCGAGCATGGTACGTGCCTGGAGACCTTTTGATGGCAAGAGGAATGGTTTCCCTACAAGTTCCTGTAACTTGATATCCTTGCGTGCAGCGAGGGGATGCTCCTTTGATACCACAAGCGCCAATGCGTTCTCGAACAAAGGCATTGAGTCAATGTCGGGCGCTTCGCATAAAGGCTTGTATGACAATACAAAATCTACCTTTCGTTCACGCAATAACTCAAGCAGCTCATCAACAGTCTTGTATATGATCTCGAGCTTTATTCCCGGGAATTCTTTCAAAAAGCAGATTACACCTTCTGTGAGCACCGTACTGAGGCTATATGTGACGCCAATGCGCAGTGTGCCGGTCTTTACGTGCTGCAGGTCGTAGAGGCGCTGTACGCCATCCTCGGCATCCTGTATTGTCTTGCGTGCGAAAGGAAGGAACTCCTCGCCGGCTTCGGTAAGTGAAATGTGCCTGCTGTTACGCAGGAAAAGCTCGAATCCGAGCTCATATTCAAGTTGCTTTATCTGTTGTGACAAAGTACTTTGTGTTATATAAAGATGCTTTGCTGCCACCGAGAAATTGAGGTATTCGGCGCTCTTTACAAAGTATTTCAGTTGTCGCAATTCCATTGCTGTGTACATGTTTCTTGTTTCGGGTGCGAATATAAGAAATCTGCTCCACATAACGAATTATGCGGAGCAGAAATGTATATAAGTGTTTTCAGTTGGCTATCAGAAACCGATGAAAATCAACATTGCGTAACCGAGTGCAAGACCCATGAGACCAATGATGATACCAACCTTCATCATATCCTTCTGCTCAATGAAACCTGTAGAGTGAGCGATGGCGTTAGGAGGTGTAGAGATTGGCAAAATCATTGAAACTGAAGATGCAATTGCAATACCTACCAACATTGCCTGTGGGCCACCGAAGTTGTCGAGTGATGCACCAAGACCACCTGCTACCACACCAAGCACTGGAACGAGCAATGATGTCGCAGCCGAGTGAGAGATGAAGTTTGAGAAACCGAAGCAGATGACACCTGCGAGAATCATTACTACGAGTGGTGAGAAATTGTTGAATGGTACAGTGTTCACAATAAGGCTGCTCAAGCTTTCAGAGCTTGCATCCTTGTAGTTCAATGCAACACCGAGTGCGAAACCACCGGCAACCATCCACAGAACGCTCCAGTTGATCTCCTCAAGGTCGCGGCGTGTGAGGATACCTGTTGCACAGAAGATTGCAATAGGAATCATAGCCACAACGTTGGTGTCTACACCCCAGAGGTCTGTACCGAACATCCACATGAAGATTGTGATAACGAATGCAGCAACAACTGACCATGTGTGACGGTTCCATTTGATATCGCCTTCAATCTCAATCTTGATATGCTTCTGCTTGAATGGGAAGAGGATGCGCAAAAGCAACCATGAGAGCACGAGCAATACGATTACGAATGGAGCCATCTTGATTGTCCAGTCTACGAAGCTGATACCCATACCCTGTGAAGAGAGGTAGTCGAGAGCAATCATGTTTGGAGGTGTACCGATTGGGGTAATCATACCACCGAGGTTTGCACCTACAGGGATTGCCAAGGCAAGCGCGATGCGGCCCTTACCGTCTGCTGGCAATGAACGGAGCACCGGTGTAAGGAACGCAAGCATCATGGCTGCAGTAGCAGTGTTGCTCACGAATGCCGAGAAGATGGCTGTTACAAGGATAAAACCGAGCAGAACCACCTCTGAACGTGTACCGAAAGGCTTGAGGAGCACGCGTGCAAGAGCAACGTCGAGCTTAACCTTTGTCAAACCGATGGCAAGCACGAAACCACCGATGAAGAGCATGATTGTGGGGTTCGCGAAACAAGCCATGATGTTCTTGAATGGAATCAAGCCGGCACCACCCTCGGGACGGAGGAAACTGAATGCGCTTGTTGAAACTGTGAACAGCATGATTGTAACAACCACCATTGATGTAACCCATGAAGGCATAGCCTCTGTGAGCCACATGAGCGCCGCGAACACGAACATTGAAATGATGCGCTGGTGAACTACTGTCAAGCCTTCAATGCCAAAAGACTCTGTTGGCAAAAGTGCAATGACTGATGTGATTGCAACAATGAAGATGAGCTTGATAGCGTTGAGAGGAAGCTTTCTCTCTCTCTTGTGGGATTTGTTCTTCTGGATCTTTTCCAGAACCTTGTATCCCGGGAAATTTTTAAACATAGTTGATAATTATTAAATGAATATTCAGTATTTCCTTGAATCTCCCAAATTTCGCACAAAATTACAATCTATAATTTATTTTCACACTATATATTTATCATTTTTTACGATAACATCTATCGGAAATAACGATGTTGTATAATATTCGTTAAAAAATCATATAAACAGTAGCAACATGCATGTTTTTGGATTATATTCGCATATTAACTTATAACAACAATTAAATATGAAGACAATAAATGTTCCAAAGATTGTACCATCCGGCGACCTTGACAAGGTGTTCGAAACCTTGACGTTGCATGCCATAGACTGCTGTAACTGGCCTGCCGAATACCCATATACTCCTGCTGCGGGTTTCAAACTTTTTCACGATGGTAAACGTTTATATATAAAATTCATTGTTACCGAGAACGATATCAAGGCTGCTGTAACAGAGGATCAGGGACGCACCTGGACTGACCCATGCGTGGAGTTCTTTGTGTCACCAGAATGCAATCTCGACTACTACAACTTTGAGTGCACCTGTACCGGAAAACTTTTGTTGGCATGGCATCCTGCCAATGCTCCCAAGGAGGCTGCCTGCAAGGCGGTGCTCGACAGCGTGGAGCGTACTCCATCTTTGGGTACAGAACCTTTTGAACTACGTGAAGGCGAACACTCATGGGATGTTGTCGAAATCATTCCTGTAACAGCGCTGTTCCGCAGTGGTGTCGAGACATTTGATGGCAAGGCGATGAACGCCAACTTCTACAAGTGTGGCGATGAACTCCCCACTCCACACTTTCTGTCATGGAACCCCATTGAGTGGGAAGGCCCCAGCTTTCATCGTCCCGAGCAGTTCGGTAAGTTGATTTTTGAATGACATGTAGATTTGTTATTGCATTTATGAAAACACAGCTCTGGGAATTGGTTTTCCGGAGCTGTGTCAATAAAACACCTCATCGTGCCTGACTTTTTATGAAAAAACTTCTTGCGTTTCTTTTTCTTCTCGCCATGTCTCCTTCTCTGCTTTTTGCGCAGAAGGTAGGTCTTGTTATGAGTGGTGGCGGAGCGCGTGGATTGGCTCATATTGGTGTCATAAGGATGTTGGAAGAGAATAATATCCCCATTGATTATGTTGCCGGAACATCGATGGGTGCCATTGTTGCTGCCTTGTATTCGATGGGATATACCCCTGATGAGATGATTGCGCTCATGAAGACCGAGGACTTTCAGCGATGGTATACCGGTACGATGGACCAGAAGTATATGTTCTATTTCAAGAAGAACAAGGATGTCCCCGATCTTGTAAGCCTGCATTTCGATCTCAAGGATTCCCTTTATATTGTCAAGCCTTCGGCCCATCTGGTGAAATCTGCTCCAATGAACCTTGGCTTTATGGAGACTTTTGCTGGTTATACGGCTGCATGCGGCAATGATTTCGACAAACTGATGGTGCCGTTCAGGTGTGTGGCTGCCGATGCCTACAATAAAAAACAGGTGGTCTTTTCCAAAGGAGACCTAGGTGATGCAGTGCGTGCATCAATGAGCTACCCGTTTTTCTTCAAGCCGATAAAGGTCGACAGCGTATTGCTCTATGACGGCGGCCTGTACAACAATTTTCCACGCGACGTGATGGAAGAAGAGTTTGCACCTGATATTATAATAGGTAGTGTGGTCAGCAACACACCCACAACACCCGATGCGCGCGATGTAATGAGCCAAGCCGAAAATCTTATCATGGGACGCAGTGACTATACTCTGCCCGATGACAAAGGAGTCCTTATAGATATGCAGATAAAGGGTGTCAATCTTCTCGATTTCCAAAAGATAAACAGCGTTGCTCAAACCGGCTACGAATATGCCTGCGAATATGCCGATTCAATCAAACGGCGTGTAAAGCGCCGTGAGAATGCCGAGATACTGGCTGCCAAGCGACAGGCTTTCAGGTCACGTGTTCCAGAATGGGTGTTCAACGATGTTGTAGTGCATGGCGTGAATAAAGAACAGGAAAAGGCTATTGCCGGGGAATTCCACAAGCGAGGACATGAATTCTCGCTCGAGGATTGCAGGAGGGGATTCTATGGACTTCTCTCGGGCGACATGATTGATGACATCATACCACACGCGGTCTACAATGAGCAGGACAGTGCATACACGTTGCATCTTGATGTCGCGCTCAACCCGCATTTCATGCTTAAGATGGGAGCGGCGGTGTCGACCAGCATATCGAACCAGATATACTTCGGGCTCCACTACCGCACACTCAAGAACCACTCCAAGGAGCTTGTGCTCGACGGACATATAGGAAAGGTATATAATAATGTACAGCTGTCCGGGCGTGTCGACTTCTACACTTCGCTCCCTACTTCGCTTAAGTTCATCGGCTCCTATTCAACCATTGACTATTATAATATGGACTACCTGTTCTCGAATGAAAAACTGGTGGCCTTGAATCATCAGCGCGAATATTATGCAAAGATGAAAGTCATGTTCCCTTTTCTTAACCGCAGGAAGGCCGAGATTGGTATCGGAGTCGGCAATATCAAGGATGAATATGTACAGTCGAACATCATAGACCTCAACGAACCCAAATTCGACAGTAATGAGTCTACGTTGTTCAGTGGTTCCATAAGGTTCGAGGGCAATACTCTTAATAAAAAGGTATTTGCAACCGAAGGCATGCACGAAACACTCATAGCACAGTTTGTCGTGGGGAAGGAGAAATATCAGGGTGCAGTCGAGGTCAATGACAATGAGCAATCGCTCTCATGGCTGCAGATAAGCTATACACGCCGCGACAACTTCAATCTTACCGAAAGGTTTACATTGGGAACATATGCCCAGATGTTCTATTCGACAAGGCGACTCTCGCGCACATATCAGGCAACAATGATGCAGGCTGCTGCGTTCACTCCTACCCAGAACAGTATTTTTAACTATGATCCCAAGTTCCGTGCGAACCAGTTCATTGCCGGCGGTGTCATTCCTATATTCAAAGTGAACAATTTTTTGCAGGTCCGTCCGGGTTTCTATGCCTTTATCCCCTATCGCAAGATCTATGAAAAAAGTGACGGTACTGCCTATTACAGTAAAAAACGCTTCAATGATTTCCAATATATCCTGGATTTGACACTTGTCGCGCAATTTTCCAATATTTCGGCCAGCGCGTTTGTAAATTATTATAGTTCAAGCAGTAAACGTGTTAATTTGGGTATCTCGCTTGGGTGGTTCATGTTCAATGAACGCTTCCTGGAATAAAAAAAGCATTTTTTTTGAAAAAAAGTTGTGGAAAAATTTGCAGGTAATAAAAAAAGCAGTACCTTTGCACTGTCAAACGAAAACAACACGTTCTGACAACAACAAAACGGCCTCGTAGCTCAACTGAATAGAGCATCTGACTACGGATCAGAAGGTTACAGGTTTGAATCCTGTCGAGGTCACAAAGGAGTTCTGATGAACTCCTTTTTTTATTTAAAAATCTTCAAATTATGGACAAGGTATCGGACAACCCTTTAAAAAACCGAAAAGACAGCCAGACTGCATTGATGGCTGTCACAGCGATATTCGTTACGCTGTATCTGGTTTCGAACATTATGGCCGTCAAGGTAATCGGCCTGTTCAATCTTTTCTATTTCGATGCAGGTACAATAACTTTCCCCTTTGCTTATATGCTTGGCGATGTCCTCACCGAGGTGTGGGGCTACAGGACAACACGCAAGGTCATTTGGCTGACACTGCTGTGTAACATCCTGCTTGTCCTGTGCACACAGATTGGTGTATGGCTACCCTCGCCCGACTATCTTGCCGAGACCGAGGCTGCATACAACACTATGTTCTCGTGCGTGCCGCGTATTGTGCTGGCGTCATTGACAGGCTTCCTTTTGGGAGAACTCTCAAATGCATGGCTCATGGAGAGAATAAAGGTATGGACACGTGGCCGTTACCTGTGGATACGAACAATAGGCAGTTCTGCCATTGCATACATCTTTGATTCATTGCCATTCGTGCTCATAGCCTTTGCCGGTGTGGTTTCGTTCCGCGATTTGATAATGATGATACTGTTCCAGTACTTCTCAAAGTTGTCTATAGAGGTTCTGTTCGGCACCCCAATGGCTTATGCCGCAATATATGGTCTAAAACGCATTGTCAGGAGACGATAATATGCAGCGCTACTCTTTGATTACCGAGAAGTTCCCACGTGAGTTTATTCTGCTGCAGGGAACAGGCTGCCGTTGGGGTAAATGCACATTCTGTGATTATCACAGCGACATCAGCGAATCGCCTTTTGAGACAAACCGCAAGGTTCTGGAGCTGGTTACCGGCGAGTATGGTGTTCTGGATATCATCAATTCGGGCTCAGCCATGGAGCTTGATGCCGAAACCATTGGAATGATAAAGGATGTCGTGAGGTCAAAAGGCATCAACACAATATGGTTCGAGGCGCATTATATGTACCGCAACCGTCTTGCAGCGTTTGCTGCGCAGTTTGCTCCTGCAATAGTAAAATTCCGCTGCGGTGTGGAGAGTTTTGATGCCGCCTTGCGTTCAAGTTGGGCAAAAGGAATCCCTGCAAGTGTTACAGCCGCCGATGTGGCGAAGCATTTCAAAGGTGTGTGTCTGTTGTGCTGCACAGTTGGTGACACAAAAGAGCGAATTGTGAGCGACATAGCCACAGCGAAAAAGCATTTCGAGTATTTCAGTGTGAATCTTTTCTGCAACAATACAACTGCGGTAAAAAGAGATGAAGAACTGGTGTCGTGGTTTGTGAAGGAGCTCTACCCTGCCTTGAAGAATGATACGCAGATAGAGGTTCTTGTAGAGAACTGCGACCTTGGTGTGGGGTGAAGAAACGGAAATGTTAAATCGGAAGGGTGAAAACCACTTTAACCTTTCAGTTTTCACCTTTAACCTTCAACCACACTTCGTGTGCCACAGTTACACAAAAGGTGTTATGAGCGTCACCAGCCATCCGCAGAAGCGTCGCCACCAGCAACGCCTCCTGTATATCTCCTTTGTAAGTCTATAGCTGTTTTGCCTATCAAGGTCAATGTAACTGTAAAGTTCGTCAGTCTCCTCCTTCCCGAATATGAAAAGATTGGTCTCGTAGTCATACATCAGGCTCCGGCTGTTGAGGTTTGCCGAACCTATTGTGCAGTAGCTGCCGTCCACGCACATCACCTTTGAGTGGTTGAATCCGCCGGTGTACATGTACACCTCTGCCCCACGCTTCATCAGTTTGTATGCCACATGCCACACCCCGTCTGGAATCATCCGTAAATCACCCTTCTCCGACAGCACAAGAGTTACCTTTACACTGTCATTGAGCGCCTTTTCAATGGCTGTGCGCACGTTTCTCAGAGGCATGAAATATGGGCTGATGATAATAATACTGTCCTTGGCTGCATTAATGGCATTGGCATAGGCATCGCGCATACGTGACGGTGTCCTGTGGGGCCATCTGTCGACCACTGCAATCTCTGCACTGCCCTTCTTTTCTACGTGTGGATAGTAGCACTCGCCTTTCAAGTATTCGCCCGTCTGCTCTTGCCACATGTCCAGAAATATCTTCTGTAACTCGTTGACTACTTCGCCTTCAACAATGGAGTGCATGTCGCGCCACGCACCGACATCCTCAATGCCGTCAATATAATAGTCGGCAACATTTACCCCTCCCGTATAGGCTTTCCGGCCGTCAATGATTGCAATCTTACGGTGGTCGCGTGAAAACAGATGGTTAATCCACGGAAATCTGACAGGATCTACCTTGACTATATCTATGCCGGCACTCCTTATTGCCTTCAGGTCCTTTTTCCTCAGCGGCCTATTGTTTGAAAAGTTGCCGAATGCATCAAACATCGCACGCACCTCAACACCCTCTTTGGCCTTTTTGGCAAGTAATTCCAATAATACTTTATTGATTGAGTCGTTGCGGAAGTTGAAGTACTCCAGATGTATGTGATGCTTCGCTTCGTTTATATCCTTTAGCAGCGAGTCGAATTTGATATCGGCGCCATTCAATATCGTTACTTCATTGTTTGCTGTATATGGCACTCCCTCGCTTTTCAGATAATGTATGAATGCAGAGTCGGAACGCTCGTGTCTGCTGCGTTCAATGGTGACAAAATTACTGCGGCATGATGTTGTCAACACTGCAATCATGCAGAGCAATATGTAAAATCTGCGTGTCATGCTTGTGTAGTGGCTGTAAATATAAATAAGGATAATATATATAAACAACAAGAAACACCATTCCGTTCATCAGCTCCTGAAGACGAAAAAGGAAAACATGAAAAAAGCCAATCAAACCATGTGGCTTGATTGGCTTCTGGAATATTAAAATTGAATTTACTTCTCGGGGGATACAACCAACTGGATGAAGTTGTCATCGGCGAGCAGCTCTTTCACTGCTTTTACAACAGCCTCGGGTGTCGCTGTGTCTACAGCCTCCTCGTATTCACTGTCGTACTTGTCGCCGAACTCTACTGACTTCTGCAATACGCTTCCCCAATAACGGTTGCTTATTCTATCCTGTGGAATGTTCTTCTTGATGTTCTTGATAATCATGTCGAACTTGTCGGCTGGGATACCCTCTGCAACGAGTTTCTGCACGCCTTCAACAGCAAGGTTTGAAAGCTTCTCGGCGCTCTCGGGGTTGGTCTCGAATGCTACCTGCATAATTGCAACATCCTTTGGCTCGCGGCTGCATATTGTAGCGACGCTTGCACCATATGTTCCACCTTCGCTCTCGCGCAATGTCTCAACATAGACCATGTCAAGATAGAGCTTTGCAATGTCAAGGAGAACTTCGTTCTTGATGCTGTAAGGCATATATGCTGTGTACACCTGCAGAACTGTGCTCTTTGGAGTCTCCATAACCATTGCCTCGTTCTTTACAACATTGCCCTTTACGATATCCTCGTTGCGGTCAATGAACTTGCTGCCCTTCTTGCCGCCAGGCAATGACGCGATATATTTTGCAACAAGCGGCTTCAGAGTCTCGGCATCCACATTACCTACGACATATACTGTTGCGCCGGCAACATTGCCGAAGAGTCTGCGGCTTGCCTTCTCAAAGTCATTGATGTTGGCCTTCTCGACAACCTCGCTGTTGATTGTGATTACACGCTCGTGGTTGCCATAGAGTGTCTCCATGATGAGTTTCTGCAATTTGAGCTGTGGCATCTTCTCAAGGTTTGGAAGAACGGCCTTGATCTGGTTGATACCGATAAGGAACTCCTCGTTGTCGAAACGTGGAGCGGTAACGTTCAGATAGAGCAACTGCATGGCAGTCTCAAGGTCCTTTGGAGTCGATACAATGTTGATGTTGTGACGTGTCTTCTCGATGTTGAGCTCGCAACGTACATTCTTGCCGGTAAGGAGTTTCTTCAACTGTACACCGCTGAACTTTGACAGGCCACGGTTCTGGCTGTACAAAGCCCATACATTATCATCGAATGAAGGAAGCTCGGCTGTCTCAATGAGTGAACGTCCACCGTTCATCACCACTCTCACCTGTACCTCGTCGGCCTTGTGTGCTGTAGGCAGATAAACCACCTTCACGCCATTGCTAAGAGTCCACTCTGTAGCTCCATAAGCAGCAGCCTTCTCCTTCTTGATCTTGCCGGCCTTTATGGTATCGGTATCAAGCAAAGGCTCATTTGCGCCCTCCTCCACAGGTGCTGCAATCTCGCTTGCCTTTACACTCTCAATGACTGCAAGCAACTCGGCCTCTGTGGGGTGTACAAGACCCTCACGCTCGGGGGCTGTGTATGCAATGAGCATGTTCTCCTCGGTAATCATCTGGTCGATGATCTGCTGGAATACCATTGCTGGCAACTGAGCGCATACGGCCTGTGTAAGCTGGAGCTCCATCTCGGGCTCAAGCATGTAGTTGTTGTGGAAGAAGTGGCTGAGGATGGGATATACCAATTGAGGGCTCTTGCGTGTCGGAGCTGCCTCTACGCCTCTCTCGGCGCTGCTGATGAGTTCCATCTTTGCATGCTCAAGCTCGCTCTCGGTAATGCCATAGCGCTTGATTCTCTCAATTTCTGTATAGAATGCCTCGAGTGCCTTCTTGTAGTCTCCATCCTTGAATGATACCTCTGACATTACGGCATCAGTACCCTCAACGAGCTGTGAGATTCCCAGACCACCACTCATGAATGGTGCTGTAGATGAAGCTGTGATAGCCTCCATACGCTCAGCGAATGCATCGCTGATGATCATCTTGATGATGTCGGTCATGAATGCCACATCTGTCGATGCGTACTCCTTAGGCATTGCATTGCCTTTCCATATGAGCTGGATCGATGAACTTGTAGCCTCGGGGTCGGTAATGATTGCCACGGCAGGTTCTTCATTGCCAGGGATTGGAATGACTGGCTTTACTGTAGGAACTTCAGGCGCTGGGATAGAACTGAATGTCTCCTTGATCTTCTGCTCCATCATGTCAACGTCAAAATCTCCTACTACGATGACTGCCTGCATGTCGGGGTTGTACCATTTGCGGTAGAAGTTTGTAAGGCTCTCGTACTTGAAGGTCTTGAGCTGCTCCTCGCCACCGATGAGGGTGCGGCGTGCCATCTGTGTGTCGCCAAAGTAGAATGGCAACAGGCGCTCGAATGTTCTCCAGTTGGCATCGCGGCGTGAACGGCGCTCCTCAAGGATCACACCACGCTCGGCATCAATCTCCTCGGGAGCACATGTCACATAGTGTGCATAGTCATGCAATACAAGGAGGCAAGAGTCAATGATGCCCTCGCGGATGATGGGGATGTTGTTGAGCATGTACTGTGTCTGCTCAAAGCCTGTAGAGGCGTTGATGTTACGGCCGAACTCGGCACCGATACCCTGCAGATACTCAAGCAGTTTCTTGTCGGGGAAATTCTTTGTACCGTTGAAACACATGTGCTCAAGGAAGTGGGCAAGACCGTCCTGGTCGTCCTCCTCCTGGAAAGCACCTACATTTGTCGCCAAGTAGAACTCGGCACGCTGTGCAGGCTGCGCATTGTGACGGATGTAATAGGTAAGTCCGTTCTCGAGCTTGCCAATTCTTACATTCGGGTCAACAGGCAATACTGTCTGCGCGAATGTTGTCAGTGCAACAAACGTTGCAACCAACATTAAAATTAAACGTTTCATATAAAAATAATTAAGGTTTGTTTATTTTATTACGCGCAAAGGTAAACAAATGGATTTAACATTTGAAACATTTAACATTATTTTGATTTGAATTATTTTCCCTGCATCGGGCCGTGTAATAAAATATATTCACTATCTTCGCAAAATAATAGGATAACAAACAAAGCAATATATGGTATATAATGAAAGAGATGTCCGCAACGGACATGTCATTGAGTGCGCAAAGCTGATGATGACAGCTGCGCGCACTGCCCCAAAGGCAAAAGGCGTTGACATTATAGAGGTAATGATGATTACCGGCGAGGATATCATGACATTGAGCAGCGCGCTCCACAAGATGGGCGAGGAGATGGGCCGTGGCGGTCTTATGCGCGATGCCGACAACATACAGTCGGCCGAGGCTGTGGTGCTCATCGGCTCACGCGAGGAGGCGATGTGCCTGAACTGCGGATATTGCGGTTTCCCGACATGTGGCGAGCGCACTCCGGGCGTTCCTTGTGCAATGAACACCATTGATGTAGGAATTGCCGTGGGCTCGGCCTGTGCAACAGCTGCCGACCTGCGTCTCGATACACGCGTAATGTATTCTGTGGGCTATGCTGCCCTTAAATTGGGTATGATGCCCGAGTGCAACTATATCATCGCTATCCCCGTAAGCGCAAGCTCCAAGAATCCTTTCTTTGACCGTAAACGTAAAGTATAATGATGGAACAGCCAAAACAACAGTTATATATGCCTGCCGAGTGGCACGACCAGCAGATGGTGCAGCTCACTTGGCCACACGAGAACACCGACTGGAGTTACATGCTCGAGGAGGTTGAAGCATGCTACGTGCAGCTTGCCGCAGCCATCTGCTCACGAGAGCATCTGCTCATTGTTGCTCCAAACGTGGACAAGGTGCGTTCATTGTTCAAGAAGAACAATGTCTCTACTGCAAATATCACATTCTTTGAGTGTGACACTAATGACACCTGGGCGCGTGACCATGGCTTCATAACCTTGCTTGGCAGCAATGTACCCCACTATGTCGACTTCTGTTTCAATGGTTGGGGACGCAAATTCGAGGCGTCGCTCGACAATGCCATCAACGGCAAACTCTATGATGCCGGCATCGTGAGAGGCGAATATGAGGACTGCACAAGTTTTGTGCTTGAGGGTGGCTCAATAGAGAGCGACGGCAAAGGTACCATTCTCACAACCAGCCAGTGCCTTCTCGCACCACACCGCAACCAGCCAATGGAGAAGGATGACATTGAAAAGTGTCTGTTGAAAATGCTTCATGCAAAGCGTGTTCTCTGGCTCGACTATGGCAACCTCATTGGCGACGACACTGACGGACATGTTGACACCGTTGCGCGCCTGGCGCCCAATGATACCATTGTATATATGCAGTGCCGCGACGAGAACGATGAGCAGTATACCGACCTTCTTGAAATGGAAAAGCAGATTGCCGAACTGCGCACAGCCGACGGCAAGCCTTACCGCATGTTGGCATTGCCATCGCCATTGCCAATCCATGACGAGGATGGCGAGCGCCTGCCTGCAACATATGCCAATTTCCTTGTAATGAATGGTGCTGTGCTCTACCCTACATATGCACAGCCCCAGAACGACGCACGCGCAGCCGAGGTGCTGAAAGCCGCATTCCCCGGCCTGGAAATTGTGGGCATCGATTGCCGTGCACTCATCAAGCAGCACGGGTCATTGCACTGCGTGACAATGCAATATCCCAAAGGACGATAACAAATTAAAAGATATATTGACATGGATACTATAAAAGTTGGAATAATACAGCAAAGCATCGGTGCCGATGTAGAGGCGAACAAGAATAAATTGGCAGCCTGCATACGCGAGGTCGCAGCAAAGGGCGCGCAGCTTGTTGTGCTCCAGGAGTTGCACAATTCACTCTATTTCTGCCAGGTTGAATCAACTGAGAACTTCTCTTATGCCGAGCCAATCCCCGGCCCTTCGACCGAATTCTATGGCAAATTGGCAGCAGAATGTGGCGTGGTGATCGTGACATCACTCTTTGAGGCACGTGCAAAAGGACTTTACCATAATACAGCAGTTGTGTTTGAAAAGGATGGCAGCATAGCAGGCAAGTACCGCAAGATGCATATCCCCGATGACCCTGCATATTACGAGAAGTTCTACTTCACTCCCGGCGACATAGGTTTCCGCCCCATCCGTACATCACTTGGCATGCTTGGCGTGCAGGTATGTTGGGACCAGTGGTACCCCGAGGGCGCACGCCTTATGGCCCTGCGTGGTGCAGACCTGCTCATCTACCCCACAGCAATCGGTTGGGAAAGCAGTGACACCCCCGAGGAGAAGGCACGTCAGCTTGGCGCTTGGCAGACAGTACAGCGCGGACACGCCGTTGCAAACGGTCTTCCTGTAATAGCAGTAAACCGCTGCGGACACGAGGCAGACCCTTCGGGAATGACAAACGGCATCCAGTTCTGGGGACACAGCTTCGTTGCAGGTCCACAAGGCGAATTCATTGCCGATTTCGGCGAGAACGAGCAGTGCGAGGTCATTGAAGTGAGCCTCAAACGTAGTGAGACCGTGCGCCAATGGTGGCCATTCCTCCGCGACCGTCGCATAGAGGAGTTCGGTGCGCTTGCAAAGCGCTTTCTGGACGGTACTGACCAATAAGATATCATGATTATATGAAAGACAAATGCCCTGCCATTAGCGGGACATTTGTCATATATGCGCTTTATAGCTCAATATTTTACACTTATCTCCTTGAGCATCCACTCCACATCACGCTGCAGGTCCTGTAGATCCTGTTCATGCTCCTCTTCCTCGGCCATGATGCGCTTGGCAATGTCACAAGTCGTGTAATCCACATTGTTGCAGTATGTTGCTATCTCCTCGTAACGTATTATTGCACAGCGTTCTGCAGCGACATTCTGTTTGAGGACGCTCAGTACATCGCAACTTTGTGGCGCCGCATATTTGCAACGGGCAAGTGCGCTCCACTGCGAAGGGTCAAGCACGGGAGTGCCTTCAAGTTGTATTATTCTGTCGGCCACCATCTTTGCGTGTGCAAACTCCTCCATAGCGTGCTCCTCGAACTCGCGCTGAACATCGGAACGCATCGCGCCTTCAACCACCTGTGCTCCAATCCAGTATTGGTAGAATGCAAGCCACTCCTCACTCAAAGCTGCGTTCAACTGCCCTATCAACGCCGGCAGGTCAATTCTCTGTTTCAAAATCAAAATACTTTCTCGTGCCATAATACAATCATTTTATTGGTTATGCAAAGAGAACATCGTCCATTGTACGTTTGTTCTGAATTTCAGAGAGCAGCAAGCAGAAAAGACCACTCGACATCTCTTTTGAACTGATGGCCAAAATAAAAGCGATATTATTCAATAATTGTGCGTTATAATTGCTCGCGTTATTTTAATTTTTATTAATTTTGCAGAGAAGTAGGATAAATACAAAATAAACTATTATGAAACTGGCTGTTGCCACAAAACCAACATTCTTCGTTGAGGAAGACAAGATAATTACCCGCCTTTTTGAAGAGGGACTCGATTATCTGTTCCTGTACAAGGAGTATGCCCATCCTCAGTTCATGGAGAGACTGTTGAACCTCATACCAAAGAAATATCACAAAAAAATATATTCCTGCAACAACAGACTAATGCAGGAGTACCGTCTTGCAGGTACTCTCTTCCCAATGGGCAGCTCGCCAATAGGGAATGAAAAGGGAAAATTCGTCGGTTATGCCAACAATCTGACACATTTGAAGGATTTGCGTAAGGTCTATGACATCGTATGTTATGGACCGCTTGGCCGTACCTATTACCAGAGTACCGAACTTAACGAGATTGGCAAGAAAATGATCAACAAGAACACATGGGCTTTCGGTAACATTGACGAGGACAACCTCAAACGACTCACAAAGTATGGCTTCGGCGGTGTGATACTCGAAGAACTCATCTGGGATAATTTCGATTCTTGCCGTTCAACAGACTACACAGACCTCATCAACCGTTTCAAACGAATAAAGAAGGCTGTTGACAAACTTTAATTACGACAAAACAGAATAATAACATAACTAATAACTAATTTATTATGAACAAGACTCCTTATATGGTGTTTGCGGGAACAAAATCACGCTATCTCGCAGAAGAAATTTGCAAGGAATTGGGTTGCGAACTTGGACAGATGAACACAACTTACTTCGCCGATGGTGAGTTTGCTGTGTCTTTCGAAGAGTCAATCCGCGGAAAGGATGTTTTCCTTGTACAGTCAACATTCCCCAACTCTGATAACTTGATGGAGCTTTTGCTTATGATTGACGCTGCAAAGCGTGCATCGGCAAGCAGCATCGTAGCAGTTATGCCATATTTCGGATGGGCACGTCAGGACCGCAAGGACAAGCCACGTGTTTCAATCGGTGCAAAGCTCGTTGCAAACCTGTTGAGCGTTGCCGGTGTTAGCCGCGTAATTACAATGGACTTGCACGCCGACCAGATCCAGGGCTTCTTCGATATTCCTGTTGACCACCTCTATGCATCAATGGTATTTGTACCTTACATCCAGTCACTCAACCTCGAGGATCTCGTGATCGCTACTCCTGACGTTGGTGGTTCAAAGCGTGCCAGTGCATATGCAAAGTGCCTTGGTGTGCCCCTCGTACTCTGCCACAAGACACGTGCAAAGGCAAACGTTGTCGACACAATGCAGATTATCGGTGACGTGAAGGACAAGAACGTTGTTCTCGTTGACGATATCGTTGACACAGCTGGTACAATCTCTAAGGCTGCCGACCTCATGATGGAGAACGGTGCAAAGTCAGTTCGTGCCATTGCTTCACACTGCATCATGTCTGGTAACGCATCGGAGCGCGTACGCGAGTCAAAGATGACTGAGATCGTGTTCACAAACAGCATCCCTTACACAAAGGGTTGTCCAAAGGTAAAGCAGCTCTCTGTTGCTGCAGGTTTTGCCGAGGCTATCAAGTGCGTACTTGAGAACCAGTCTATCAGCTCACACTACATCTGCTAATAGATTATCCTGAATAATTTACAAGCCACTGAACATTATGTCCGGTGGCTTGTTTCTTTTTATATGTATAGATCCCCATTACTCTTTCTGTTGTTCATTTGCATGCTGTCGTGTTGTAGTTCAGCCGACGTTTATCACATTGATGGCTATATTGATTGTGCAGATGAGGGGGATACCGTAACAATCTTACACTTGGACAACGACAATTCCCATGAGTCGCTGTCGCAAGCAATTGTAAAGGATGGTAAATTTTATTTTGACGGCACTGTCAACGGGTGTGTGATTGCCAATATTCATGTCAGTGCACGGGGAAAGGAACTTTGTTCTACATTCTTTATTGAAAAAGGGAAGATAGAACTTCATGTCGGCGATTCATCCATCAAGGCCACAGGTACGCCATTCAATGAGCTGTATAATATCATCGAGGATAGCATAACGTATTATACAGGTCGCCTGGATGAGATAGAAGATATATGCTGTTCGGAGGTGCCGGACAGTGGACTGTTGGCACAGCTGGGAGCTGCGGGTATTGGCCTTCAGGAGAAGCTGGTGGATTTTCTGCACCGGAGAATAACTGAAAATATCGGCAACCCATTGGGAATTTATCTGTTTGTTGTGTACAACGGGATTTTCAGCGTTGAGGAGCTCCATTCACTATCGGCAGATGACGGGCAACTCAACGATATGATGCTTGGTATAGTACATAATAACAAAAAAGCAGACCCGTAAAGGAGTCTGCTTTTTGCATATCATTATTACAAATTAATACTGCTCATTTACGTTAGGGAAATCGCAAGCCTTTACGTCGCTCACGTAGCTGCCGACAGCATCGGTGATGATGGTATGCAAATCGGCATAACGACGCAGGAATTTTGGCTTGAAATCGGCAGTCATGCCAAGCATGTCGGCATAGACAAGAACCTGGCCGTCCACGTTTACGCCGGCACCGATGCCAATGACAGGAATGTCGATGCTCTGTGCAACCTCCTGGGCAAGTGTTGCGGGGATTTTCTCAAGCACAAGTGCAAAGCAACCAGCGTCGGCAAGCAACTTTGCATCAGACAACAACTTTGCAGCCTCGGCCTCGTCCTTGGCACGCACACCGTATGTGCCGAACTTGTTGATGCTCTGCGGGGTCAAACCCAAATGTGCCATGATTGGAATGCCTGCGTCAAGGATTCTACGTACGGCAGGGAGAATCTCCTCGCCACCCTCCATCTTCACAGCGTCGGCGTTTGTCTCCTTCATGATGCGTATTGCGTTCTTCACAGCCTCGTCGGCATTTACCTGGTATGAACCGAATGGCATGTCTACAACCACAAGAGCGCGCTTCACGCCACGCACAACACCTTTTGCATGGAATATCATCTCATCTACTGTGATGGGGAGTGTTGTGACGTTACCAGCCATCACGTTTGATGCAGAGTCGCCGACAAGCAGTGCGTCAATGCCGGCAGCATCAAGGATCGATGCAGTTGTATAGTCGTATGCAGTGAGCATTGCAATCTTCTCACCCTTGCGCTTCATCTCCGTGAAACGGTGTGTTGTGACCTTGCGTGTATCTTCAACCAAATATTTTGACATTTCTGAATATATTATATCGTTCTACATTGCCGGCATATACCGGCCTGATCAAATCGTCTGCAAAGGTACTATAAAACATTTTAATGAGCGAAAAAAAGATGGATAAAACGAACGCTTTCAGTCAAAGATTTCTTTGTGTCCTACAAATATAAAAAGTATATTTGCGGAACAATGCGCACAAAGGCATCTTATATTGAATCAGAACTAGAATAACAGATATTCCATTATGGTACACGATAAGAGAGAAAACCTTAAAATCTATAGAGCGTCGGCCGGTTCGGGCAAGACATTTACTCTTGCATTAGAGTATATAAAGCTACTTATTGCCGACCCCAAGTCATATCGCAGCATACTTGCCGTTACCTTTACCAACAAGGCTACGGCCGAGATGAAGGAGCGCATACTTGGCAAACTATACGGCGTTGCCAACGGCCTGGATAGTGCAGCCGACTACACAGCGAAGATAAAGCAACAGCTTTCAGGCTACAGCGACGAGAAGATACGTCAGAGAGCCAGCGAAGCCATTGAGAACATATTGCACGACTATGGCCACTTTCGCATACAGACGATAGACGCCTTCTTCCAGTCTGTCCTGCGCAGCCTTGCCAAGGAGCTTGACCTCAATGGCGACATGGAAATTTCACTCGATGGCGAGGAACTGCTCAACAACGCAGTTGACGCATACATAAAGAAACTGGAGCCAGGTACACCGCAGATTGCCCAGGTTGTAAAGTATATTGAGGACAAGATGAGAACCGGCAAGAAGTGGAAAATTGACAAGGAGATAAAGGAGTTTGCCAAGAACATTCTCAATGAGGAGTATCAGCAACGTGGCGAGGCCCTGCGCGAGGATATTGAAGGCGACAACGGAGAGTTGCTGAAGAAGTTCTACAATGATGTCACAACCCTGCGGGATGGCCTTGACACCAAGGCTAAGGATATTGCCAAACGTTTCTTTTCATATGCCACTGGTTACACCGCAAAGGATTTCAAGCGTGGAGTTGCCGTTGGAAGTATATGGAATGTCTTCACAAAGATGTTGAACGATGGTTTGGTAAAGATTACCCCGGCCATAGCTTCACTAATGGAGGAACCGTCGCAGATATCACCCTCCTGCCCATATGTAAACGAGATTGCGAGCCTCATTGGCGAGTGCAAGGCCTTGAATGAGGAGAAGATAAACTGCGACCTCTCGCTCAGGCACTATCACCAGCTTGCGATGCTCAACAACATAGCATCGACATTGAAGGATGAAAATGCACGTGAGAACCGCTTTATGCTTGCCGAGACCACCCATCTGTTGAGCACAATGATTGGAAAGAGTGCCACCTTCATCTTTGAGAAGATTGGCGCGGAGATTGACCACATATTCATCGATGAGTTCCAAGACACATCGAAACTGCAGTGGGTATGCTTTAAGGTGTTGCTTGAGGAGGTGCTGGCGCGTGGCAAGTTCAACCTCATTGTAGGTGATGTCAAGCAGTCGATATACCGTTGGCGAAATAGTGACTGGAACATCATGAACGGAATTGGAGACCATTTCCGAAGTGATCAGCTGACATTCGCGAACCAGGATGTAACCATTGATGGCTTCACATACAAATCGACTAACTACCGCAGCGACAGACGCGTGATTGCATTCAACAATGCCCTTTTCCGCAACTCGATAGACTGCATTGCCACAACATACAGGAAACTGTTGGACGATGATGGAATAACAAGCATAAAGGCTGCCTACGAGGATGTAGAGCAGGCCATTCCCCAACCACAGCCGGGTGGTAAAGAGAAACCATGGCAGGGATATGCCGAGGTGCGTCTGCTACAAAAGAACCAACCCGATGACAAATACAATGACCTGGCAATTAAACAGCTGATGGAGACACTGCATCAGCTGCTCGAAGTGGAGAAGATTGCTCCGCGCGACATTGCCATACTGTTGCGCACAAAGGAGAAGAAGATTGGGCTTGTGGTCGATGCATTCAACAAGGAGTTTCCCAATTTGAAAATTGTATCGGACGAGGCATACAAGCTCTCATCATCACTCTATGTAAGGCTTGTAATTGCAGCATTGCGCTACATTGCAACACCCGAGGATAAGGTAAACATTGTCAACCTTGTCAAGCTATACAACATGGTTACCTCAAAGGGTAAGGAGAGCAATGTGGGCGATGATGTCACCACCCTGCTCCCTCCCAAGTTGCGCGAAGACCTTGAGCGTCTGAAGGGACTGCCGGTGTACGAACTGATTGAGCAGCTCTTTGCCATGCTCGATGTAGGCCGTTCTAGCGAAGAGGAAGCTTATGTCTTTGCATTCCTTGACCATGCATCGCAATATATCAACAACCGGCATGCCGATCTCAACCGCTTCCTTGCCGCATGGGACGAGAGCATAAAGGACAAGTGTGTGCCTGCCGAAAGTGTAAACAGTGTGCGCGTGATGACTGTGCACAAGTCCAAGGGATTGGAATTCCACACTGTGATTCTCCCCTTCTGCGACTGGACATTCACCGGTGATGCACGTAGCCTTATATGGTGCGTGCCACAGAAAGCACCATACAATAAGATAAGCCTTCTGCCAATTAACAGCACAAAGGATATGGCCGAATCAATGTACAGGAGCAACTATTTCGAGGAGTACCTGTACCAGATTGTCGACAACCTGAATATCCTGTATGTAGCCACTACACGTGCAAAGAGCAACCTTATAATGTTCAGCGACAACACTGCGGAGAAAGCCGAGAAGAAATCCAAGAAGGAAGATAATACACCCAAGAAGATGCAGATATCGGACCTCATTAACCTTGTGATTCCCAATCTGACAGTATTGGACGGCGCTACATATGACGAGAATGAGAATATACTGCGTTACGGCACCATTGTTCCAAGCAAAGAGAACTCTGAAAATAAGACAGGTAAAGAGTGGGACAATACCGAGAAGAAGGAGATGAACCCATTTGAGGAGAAGCCGCATGCAATAAACCTCCCTTTCAGTTACTACGACAGCCGCATAGAGTTCCGCCAATCGCACGAACTTGACCGTTTCCTCTCTACCGATACCCGCGACCAGCAACAGCAGAAGTATATTGACAATGGTAATCTCATGCACCTTGTATTGTCTAAGGTTGAGAAGAAAGAAGATTTGGAGAGCGCATTGAACAATGTTCTTCTGCTCACCGGACTGATTACAGAAGGTGCACGCTACGAAAACATAAAGAAACTATTGGCAAATGCCCTCAACAATCCATTGGCTGCCACATGGTTCAACGGTAGCTACAAACTCTTCAACGAGCGCTCAATTCTGGTTCCAAACAGCGAAGAGAACAGCCGACGCCCAGACCGTGTGATGATAAATGGAGACACAGCCATTGTTGTGGACTACAAGTTCGCAAGCAAGCAAGAGGGACACAGCACCCAGGTGAAGCTCTACATGGAACTGTTGAGAAAAATAGGATACAGTAACGTGACCGGTTACCTGTGGTATGTATACCCTAACAGAATTGAGAAGGTATAGTGTACTATAACTACACATTATTACCCTTTGCTTTTTATCTTTTTATTATTAAGAATTTGAATATTAATTGATATATGACACCATTTCTAAAGCTTGTTGCAGCCGATCTATATAAAAGGTTCAACGGTCATCTTGAGGATGTTGCCGTTGTCTTCCCCAATAAGCGTGCCGGGTTGTTCTTCAATAGCTATCTGCTCGAGAGCAGCAACAACACTCCATTGTGGAGTCCTAAATATCTTACCATAGCCGATCTGTTCCAGCAGAACAGCCCCAATGCCATTGGCGACCCCATTCTGCTTGTGAGCAAACTTTACAAGGAGTATATAAAAACCATGTATAAGGAGGAGGTTGCAGACAGCGAGGTTGAATCGCTCGACAGTTTCTACTATTGGGGCGAAATGCTCATAAAGGACTTTGACGATGTCGACAAGCACCTTGCCAACGCTAAGCAACTCTTTGCCAACATAAAGGAGTTGCGCGAGATAGGCACGGCAAAAGATATTCTGGAGCCGGGTCAGGCCGAATCGATTGCACGCTTCTTCAGTAACTTCAAGGCCGGCGGCAAGATTGAGGGAAAATTTCAGACCATATGGGAGCGTCTCTACACCATATATACCACATTCAAGGAGTCGTTGAGAGCGAGTAACATTGCCTACGAGGGTATGCTCTTCCGAGATGTCATTGAGAGCGGCAAGGAGATTGTACTCAATTACGACAAGTATATCTTCGTGGGCTTCAGCGCTCTCAATGAGGTGGAAAGCCGCATGTTCGACTATGTTCAGAAACAGGGCAAGGCGCTTTTCTACTGGGACTATGACAACTACTACACCCAAAGCGAAGCGCAGGAGGCCGGATACTTCATGCGCAAGAACCTACGCCGCTTTCCCGGTGTCTTTGGCAAGGAGATGTTCGACAACTTGAGAACAGAAAAGAAGGTCACTGTCGTGGAGACTGTCAATGACAGCACTGCTGTGCGTTACATACCCGAGTGGCTTGACAAGAACCTTACCGGGCAAGAGATTGACACGGCCATTGTATTGTGCGACGAGACCATGCTAGAGCCCGCACTCCACGCCATACCCAACGAGGCCAACGGTCACACGATAAGACAGATGAACGTGACAATGGGATTTCCGCTCACGCACACACCCATATTCGGGCTTGTGAAACAGCTTGTCGACCTGCAGACACGTGGATGGAGTGAGAAACAGCAGAGTTTTACAATGTCATTCGTGTGCGATGTGCTCAAGCACCCTTACGTAATACAAAGTAGCGACAAGAGCAGGGAATTGCGCAACAAACTGCTTTACGAAAAGATATTCTTCCCAACAGACAATGTGCTGCATCTTGACAGTTTTCTGAAAGAGCTCTTCACACGCATCCCCGACAACAAGGAGTGGCTCAAGAGTATTAGCCGCCTCATATACGGCATTGCACAGACCCTGAAAAACAATGAGAAGAAGACACTCTATGACAGCCTGTTCATTGAGGCAATATTGAAGGTCTACACCCAATCCCAGCGACTGCTGCAGCTTGTAGACAACGGAGAATTGGTTGTGCAACAGGCTACAATTGGTAAGTTGCTCATCAGGATGCTCTCGTCGCAGCGTCTGCCGTTCCATGGCGAACCTGTCGTGGGACTACAGATAATGGGATTGTTGGAGACACGTAACCTCGACTTCAAGAATATCATACTGCTTGGTGTGAACGAGGGCAACCTACCAAAGAACAGCGGGGAAAATTCATATATCCCTTACAATCTGCGCAAGGCATTCGGTCTCACGCTTAGTGAGCACCGCGACTCAATATACTCCTACTACTTCTATCGCCTGTTACAACGCGCCGAGCGTGTCACCCTTGTCTACAACAGTTCATCGGACAGCAAGACACGTGGCGAGTGTTCACGCTACATACTGCAGTTGCTTGGCAGCAAGCTGTACGATATCGAGCGCCTCACGCTAACCTCACAGCAAAGCACTGCAGCAATTGAGGTGAAGGAGCTGCCAAAGAACAAGGAAATCATAGATGTGTTGCGCAAAAGATTCGACACGTCATTCAACGGCGAAGCCGGCCTGATGACACCTTCGGCCATAAACAAATACATAGATTGCGGTCTTAAGTTCTTCTACTATTATGTAATGAACATGAAACCGTTGCTCGAGGCCGATGAGGAGTTTAAGGATAATGATTTTGGCACTGTGTTCCACAAGGCTGCCGAGAATCTGTATAAAAAAATCATCAACAATTGGAACAGTACAACAATTACCGCCTCGGCTCTTGAATACTACATTAAGACCCCCGAGCTGCTGTACGAATTCGTTGACGATGCTTTCAGGACAGAATTCTTCAAGAACAATAAACTAGTATACAACGGCGAGCAGTACATAAAGCGCGGTGTATTGCACCACTTCCTTCTTCGCCTTGTAAAAATGGACGCCGCCTATGCCCCATTCAGCTACCGTGGCAGTGAAGTAAAGATTGAAATGCCATTCAGTTTCAACTGTTCGGGCAACAATATCAACGTGAAGATTGGCGGTACAATTGACCGCGTTGACAGCAAGGGCAATACAATCAACATCATTGACTACAAGACAGGCGGTGGCGAGAGTACCGATGGCAACATGTCGCTTGAGGAGGTATTCGCGCACAAGGCAAAGGCTGCCGGCTACCACCTGCAGGCCTTCCTCTACTCTGCTGTTCTGAAGAACGTGCTCACCGGAGCTTGTCCATGCAGCAACGCTTGGGTTAAGAAGATTGGAGCGGATGGTGAAACGAAAATCTCGCCAAGTCTGTTGTATGTACACCACAAGGATAATGCCGACCGCACCGATTTTATCATCAAGGTAGAAAAAAGCCCTGTAGAAGATATCTCAGTCATTGAATCCGAATATATGAAGAGGTTGCAGCAGGTATTGACAGAGATTTTTGATGTTGACAGGCCTTTTGTACCGGCAACCGATAGCAAGAAGTGCGAATATTGCGATTACAAGGAGATTTGCGGCAGATAAAGGAGAAATTTGTACTATAACATAAATTAACATTCCGCGGGCAAACAAAAGAAGCTCGCGGAATGTTATATATATGTGTTTTTCATAGTAATAGATTCAAAACGGAGCTCCTGCCTGTGAAGGTCGGAATCCGGCGGGCAAAAGCGTTTGCCTGTAGAAGAAAGCCGCGTCGTTCCCCTAAGGCGCGGCTTTTTATTTCATTCTGCAACAACACGCATTATACACTCTTTGCAGTCGAATGCAAGACGGAATCTGCGGCCGTCGCCCGATACTATGTAGAATGGCTCCTTGTAAGGAGAAGGCTTGCCACTCTTTGTGCACCAGCCCATGCTGTATTTTAGACAATGTTTGCAGAACATCACTGTTGCTCCATCTTTTCCTGCAAGTTCAAATGCCGGCTGCATTTCAGTAACCTTGTGCTGTTTGTAGAATTCTTGTGCATACTTGTTTGATACGTTACCCTTGTAGTCAAGCGCTGTAGTGATATATTCTGTATCATTATCTTTGAGTCGCATATCAATGCGTTCAACGGATGCACGTCTGTTCTTGAGAATGAGTTCGCACAGTGTGCGGCGCATCTCCGACAACAATGATGATGGCACAAACCAGTCGTCAGCCAGCTCAACGTCAACTTTTGCAACCTCAAATGGAGTGTTGCCCCACTTGCCAAGCTGGTTTATGATATTCTCGCGTTGCGATAAGCGTGCAACCTCCTTCTTGAACGGGAACTCCACGCTGTGCTCTGCCCCGCTCTCATCGGTGGCCTGTAGGCTGAACCCGAAGGCACTGTCGCCGAAACGTAATGAGATGGCAATGCGTCGGGGTGCATCGGGGCGCGACTGCTGGCGCTCAAAATCGCAGTCATAGTTGCGGAACAGTTCATCTCCACTCTCAATCTGCGGCATGGTTTGCGGATATATCCTGTTGCCCTCGACTTTGTTTATGCGGAAACCATGTAGTTTGCCGTCCTGTCCCACAAAGCATGCTCCATCGCCATTATTGAAGTCGCCACCGACAATGGTAAAATAGTAGCGTGACACGAATTTGACACGACCGATGTATTCGCCCTTTGATTTTGGACTCTCGAATGATGTCATTCCATCCTTTGAGCCATACAGCATGTAATCGGTAAAGCCACGGTTGAAGCTCTTCTCGGGTGCAGGTGTGAATTGCGGATAGCACTTGCCTTGCGAAGCACGTTCATACTCCTTGCGACGCGCAAAGATTTCATCAAGCTTTGCGCGATAGTATGCTGTAATGTTCTTTACGTACGATGAATCCTTCAAGCGTCCCTCTATCTTCAGCGAGGTAACACCTGCATCCAGCATCTCCTCAAGCGAGGCTGAGCGGTTCATGTCCTTTAGCGAAAGTAGATGCTTGTCGCGTTCAATGACTTTGTCATCGGCATCAACAAGGTCAAATGCCAGGCGGCAGAACTGTGCACACGCGCCGCGGTTGGCACTGCGTCCATAGCAGTGCTGCGAAGCATAGCACTGTCCGCTATAGCTCACGCACAGCGCGCCATGTACAAACACCTCGAGCTCGGTCTCGGGCGCAGCATTGTGTATCTCCTTTATCTGCTCCAATGTCAACTCACGTGCAAGCACCGCGCGAGGAAAGCCTACATCCGAGAGGAATTTTACCTTCTCTACCGTGCGATTATCCATCTGTGTGCTTGCATGCAAAGGGATTGGCGGAATGTCCATTCCCGCAATTCCCATGTCCTGCACAATGAGCGCATCAACGCCTGCATCATACAGTTCCTTTACAAGCTGCTCAACAGCAGCCACCTCCTCATCGTAGATGATGGTGTTCAATGTCACATACACCTTAACGCCGAATATGTGTGCATAATCCACCAGGCGTGCAATATCCTCTACCGAATTGCCTGCTGCCTGTCGCGCACCGAACTGCGCCGCACCAATATATACGGCATCAGCACCATGGTTAATTGCAGCAATACCTGTTTCATAATCCTTTGCCGGAGCAAGGAGTTCTATCTTGCGTGGAGTCTTTGACATATTGTTCCGTCTTTGTAATATGCTGCAAATTTAGTTCAAAAATTGCAGAATAACAGAATGTTTATACAATAAGATATCAACGTAGAGGAATGAGTGGTATTTCTTTATTACAGTTACTCTTCTTCGGGTACTTCTTCAAGGAATTTGTCTACAAATTTCTTTTCTATCTTTTTATAAGTGTTTACCACACCATTCTCTATTTTATTGTATGTGTTCACCACTCCATTTTCTATGGCTTTGTATGCACCAACGGTACCGTTTTCAATGCTCTTGTATGTATCGACAACCGCGTTCCCAATAGTTCTGTTGCTGTCTGCCACCCCGCTTTCTATCTCCTTGTACATTTCCTTTAGAGCACCATTGCTTTTACCACTCTTTTTAGTCTTCAATCTGTACTTTGTCATACTGATACCTATTTTTAATTATTTGCCTGTTTTCCATTGCAAAGGTAAATATTAAAAGATAGGGTAAGTTTGAGATTTTTCCTTTACATTGGTATAAATTTCCGAATATTTGTGTAAAATAAGTTTTTCCACATAGAAAAATTGTTATATTTGTAACAAATGTCCGAAATAAATGATGATAAATACAACTATAAATGAATACCGAATTGGTGTTGATGTCATATTGATTGGTGATGCCGGTGCGGAAAGAGCAAGCAGATACATTGGTCATCCATTCAAAATTGAAGAGTCAATGACCATCATATATGACAAAGGCGAGGTTGTGTTCAATATCAACATGCAACAATACCATATTAAAGCACCGGCAGCGGTTGTTGTAATGACAGGACAGACGTGTGAACTGGTAAGCTACTCAAATGATTTGAAAAGCAGAGCCATTGCAATGTCCCGGTTCTTCACGGACAATATGTTTGAAAACCTTGCAAGCAAGTCGCAAGGGATAATTGCTTCATTATTAGGAAATCCGATACTTGGTGATGAAAATGATATCTATGTTTTCAACCAATATTACGAATTGCTGCGGAATATTGCAAAATCACCTCTTTCCGATTTCAAGATTGAAGCGGCGCGACATCTTACGCTTGCTATGTTCTACGGATATTCATACACCAAGCATCGTGTTATAAATAATCTTAAAGGAACAGATAGACAAAAAGAAATTTATACTTCTTTTTTGAATGTGCTGAATGCGAATTTCAAAAGAGAAAGAGAGGTCTGTTTTTATGCAGACAAGTTGTGCATGACGGCAAAGCACCTGTCCCAAGTTGTCAAAGATGTTACGGGTAAAACGGCATTGAATATAATTGAGGAGTATGTCATAACAGAAAGCAAGGCATTATTGCTTTCAACAAGCATGTCAATCCAGCAAATCAGTGATAATTTGAATTTTCCTTCCCAATCTGTCTTTGGAAAATATTTCAAAAGGATGACAGGTGTGCCGGCAAGCGAATACCGCAAGAATAAAAGTCGGTTTTTAACCCCACAACGGTTTGAACGATGAAAAAAATGGCAATAATATCTTTTTAAAAAAATAATACCCAATTGCTTGTTATATTTTATAGCTTTTACATAAATTCGCAACTGTAGGAACTAAAAATAGACAGTATATGACATCACATACCGCAACACGTGAAAAAGGAATTTACAAGGTAACCATCATTGGAAGCATTGTCAATTTTCTTCTGCTTGTATTCAAATTCATAGCAGGCGTAGTCGGCCACAGTGCCGCAATGGTGGCCGATGCCGTACACTCGCTCTCGGACTTTGTCACGGATATTGTTGTGATTGTGTTCGTAAAGATTTCGGGCAAGCCACAGGACGAGGGCCACGACTATGGCCACGGTAAATATGAAACATTGGCAACCGCAATCATAGGTGTTGTACTGTTTGCTGTAGGTGTGGGAATACTTGTAAACTCTGTTACCGGTATTGTCGATGCTTTCAACGGGAAAGTTCTTGAGGCTCCAAGCATGCTTGCATTGATTGCAGCCGCGGTTTCCATCATATTGAAGGAGGCTTTATACCAATACACTGTTTTCAAAGGTAAGCACCTTAACTCAAAAGCCGTTGTTGCAAATGCGTGGCACCACAGAAGCGACGCGTTCTCATCTATCGGCACGCTCATAGGTATAGCCGGTGCAATATTCTTGGGCGAGAGATGGAGAGTGCTCGACCCCATTGCAGCGTTCATTGTCAGCGTCTTTATTATAAAGGTTGCCATAGATCTCGTAAAGCCATGTGTTGATGAACTACTGGAGAAATCATTGTCCAAAGAGGTTGAAGACAGGATTCTGTCAATTGTAATGACTAACCCTGAGGTGGACCAACCCCACCACCTGCGCACACGCCGCATAGGTAACAACATTGCGATTGAGATCCACATACGCATGGATGGTACAATGCCATTGAAAGAGGCTCATGACATAACCAAGAAGATTGAAGCATCGTTAAAAAATGAATTTGGGCCGAGCACGCACATTGGCATCCACATGGAACCGAAAAAACTGAAAACGGAAAACTGAAAGCAAGAGTTGTACCCTTGTCGTAGGATTTCTCAACTTTATCAAGTAACTTTGTCGCAGGAATAGAGTTGTTTGGTGCAATGCCCGATGAAGTACCATTTTGGGAAGAGCCACCAAGCAGCTCTATATTTCTTACCTCGTAGCTGTAAGACCACAGTTTTCAGATTTCAACTTTCCGTTTTCCGCTTATAAATTATATTTCGTTTTTTCATTGCTGCACCGTTTTTTTTTATTAAATTTGCTTCGTGGAAAAATTAGTCAAGAACATAACAAAGCTCATTGCGCACCATAACTGCGTTATAATGCCGGGAATTGGTGCATTCCTTACACACAGAGTACCTGCGTACTATAGTGCAAAGGATCAGATTTTCATGCCACCCCACCGCGAACTTGGTTTCAATCCGCAGGTGACAGTGGATGATGCGCTGTTGTTGTCGGAATACATGAGTGACGGATTGTTGTCGTATGAGGAGGCAAACGATTGCCTTGCAAGCGACATTGATTCATTGCGCTCAAAATTGTCGGGCAACGGAACTGTATGCTTTGGCGAGTTGGGCACATTCACAATGGACATTGAGGGAAAGATTTCCTTTACTCCAAATGAGAACTGCATTGATGATCCATATAACTATGGTTTCGAGCCTTTGGCTATTTCTCCGCTCAAGGAACTCAAAAAGAAGGATATCGTCATCAAGCGCAGCAGCATTGGCAAATATGTTTCGGCGGTTGCAGCAGCAATCATCCTTATATTTGTACTTGCACCATTCGGCAACAGCATATACAACAATGATGTGCAGTTGTCTGTTGCAGGTTTTACTCCTGTAGAAAAGGTTGCCAAGCCCGTTGTTGCACCAGCAAACGAGGCTGTTTGCGAAATTGCTCCTGTTGAGGAGACCGTTACAGCACACATTTTCACAGCATCGGCAGACACTGAAGCGGAGAACGTGCTTCCAACAGCGGCCGAGGAGGTTGTTGTAGAGGAGGTTCAGGAGATTGCCGATACCACAGTAGAGAGCACAATACAATATTCTATAATTGTAGCAAGCACACCCAATCCAAAGAATGCACAGTTGGCAATCACAGAGTTGTCAAGAAAGATGCAGGCCGACTATAAGGTCGTAGAGGGTGACAGGAGATTCCGTATTGCTATTGAGAGCTATAGCAATGAGGCTGATGCCAACGCGGCTTTGGAGCGCATTCAGGCAACATTCTCCGATGCTTGGGTATATATCCATTAATTGAACAGACATGAGCAAGATAATCTGCCCAAAGTGCGATCATGCCATTGATTTTGATGCCAGCGGTTATAAAGAGGGCCAGTCATTGGTTTTCGAATGTGAGCACTGCCGCAAGAGTTTCACTATAAGGATTGGTGAGAACGAGGATGATATCGAGACCGAGGATTTCGGTCACATCGTTGTCATTGAGAATACATTCTGCTACAAGCAGATTATTCCACTGCACGAGGGCGACAACATGTTCGGCCGCTACAATAAGGGAACCGTCATCTCAAATCCAATTGAGACAAGCGACCCAAGCATGGACCGCCGTCATTGCATTATCAATGTAAAGCGCGGCTATTCGGGCGAGTTGACATATACAATACGTGATAACCAGAGTGTGACAGGTACATTTGTGATGAACCGTATATTGGGCAACCGCGAACGTCTGCTCATTGAGGATGGAGCCATCATAACACTTGGTGCAACAACACTCATTCTGCACACAGCTGACAGCGAAGAATAAAAGAAAAGTAAGATATGAAAAAAGGCAACCGATGGTTGCCTTTTTTTTAATATATGAACTTGACGAACGATATCAGTGGAATTGCCACGAATGTTCCGTACATAACCAGAAGGAACAGGTATATGTCAGATACAAGATAGCCAGTCTTTGTATATTGGGTCGATATCCAGTCGCGGTGAGAATTGCGTTTCTGGAGTCTGATTATATAGCGGTAGAATCTGTATATCAACCAACCTACTGTAACTCCAATCAATGTTCCGGCAAGAATATCGCCCGGATAATGCACTCCAAGATACATTCGTGTAAAGGCGTTCATAGATGCCCAAAAAAGCAGTGACATCGTAAGTACCCTGTTCCTGATGAGCAATATCAGGAATGTCGCTATACCGAATGAGTTGGCTGCATGGGATGATGTAAAGCCATAATCCTTGCCGCGGATACCATCAACGACATCAACAAGATACATCAGTTCCGGATCGTGTGTCGGTCTCCATCGTTCAAAAAAGGGCTTGCATATTCCCGATGAAATGACATCTGTGCATGTCACAACAAGTATGATGGCAAAGAACAAGAGCAGGAAATCCTTGAAACTGTTGTTCTTTATCAGAATATACAGCAATATCAGTATAAGAGGAATCCAGATGGAGATTGTTGTATACACCTTCATACAACCGTCCCAGAATATTGAATCGCTGCCGTTGATGGCGAGCAACAGATATTTGTCGAAGTCTATTATTGCGTTTGTATCCATTGGAATCCCCCTTTATAAATGTTTGTCAAATGCGTTCCATTGACTTTGTCTTTATCCAGCCTATCACACGGTTACCATTGTTGGCCTCTATCTTTACCCAATCGGCAAGTGTATCATCTACAATCATAACCTTCAAGCCTTCGTGTATCTTTGTAAGCTCTGTGCCGGAGCTGTCGGGCGAACTCTTTACAATGACCATCTCATCAAGAATCACTCCTTCAGCAGCCTCGGTGGTGCTTTTGCCCAAGCTGTAAGCCGAAACATTTGCAATTATAACAATAATAAGGCTCATTACAAATATTATTACCGGTATGTTGCGTTTTCCTTTCTTGAAAAGACTCCAGAACAGCATTACGAGCATTATCATAAATGAGACCACACCGATGAAACCCCAAACATCTTTTGTGAAAAGATTGAAGAAGGCATTGCTCCACTCCTTAAAGAATGGAACATCATCCTGTGGTATCTTATCCACGATCTTGCTCTGAACAAATTCAAGATTGGCCTTGGTATCCTCGTCATTGGCATCAATCTTCAGTGCACGCTCATAGTTGAGAATTGCCTTGTCTGGCTGGTTGGTACGGTAATAGGCATTTCCAAGATTGTAATACAATGGCAATGAACCACCCTGCTCTGCTATTACGGCCTCATATATTGTTATCGCATCATTGAAATTGGACTCTGCATAAGCTGCATCTCCAAGTTCCTTGTCGTATCCGTTGCCATCCTGAGAAAAGACAGCAAACGGTGCCGTCAAAAGCAGAAAAACATATATAATCTTTTTCATCTTATCTTTTTATTGAATTTTCCATTTTACTGATGACTGTAAGTGCCATCTTGTACACCTTATCCATTGTTGCACCTGCATCGCCTGGTGCGTAACGTGCAAATTCACACTCATTCAACAAATTCATGAGCTCGTCAACAAGCACATTGTCACATCCGCGTCTTGCCAATTCGTTGGAGATGTTGTCCTTTGACAATTGTGAAAGCGGTATATTCAACTTGTCGCTCATGTATCCCCAGACTGCCTTCAATGTCTCATCATAGAATTCATTGACACGGTTCTGCTGCAACAGCGGCTTCACACTCTTCAGACGGCGTACTGCAACCGAATTGGCCTTCTTTGTCTTTACAAGTGTGACATTCGAGTTCTCCTTGATGCGCTTGCTGTAGATCATTGCTGCAACAATGAAGAAGGCAAACGGAATAATGTACAGCAGACAGTACAGTGTCGTGCCATAGAATCTGTTACCGGAATTGTCGGCATCGCCAAGCTTAATATAGCGGATGTCATTGGCAAGGATTTTTCCGTCCTGTTTCACAACATACACATTGTTCTGCTGCACAGTCTGGCTTGCACCCTTGGCAACCTGAATTGTGTACTCCTTGCTTTCAACGGTCCTGTAACTGTCTGTAGCTGTGTCAAAATAAACGAATTTTGCAGCAGGAAGCGTAAACTCGCCAGCAGTGCGTGGTGTCACGACATATTCGTAGGTCTTTTCGCCGACAAAGCCTTTAGTGGTAAGCCTGTAGTTGTTTGTTATGATTGGGTCATACACATCGAACTCCGATGGGAATTCCACAATAGGGTCACCCATCAGTTTCATGTTTCCGTTGCCCTTGACAGTCACTTTCAAAGTAAACTCCTCGTTCGATTTCAACTGTTCGGTGCTGATGGTGCTGCTGAGCGAGAAGTGTCCTACACCACCCGAATAGCCACTTGGCTTGCCGGCCGGCAGTTTTTCAACCTCAACAGTAACCTTGTTTGATTTGATTTTTTTCCTTACCTCGACATATGAGCTGCCACCATTGAACATCATTTCAAATGGGTCCATAGAGCGGCGTGTCTGCACAGCAACCACAGCCTCATATTCCATTGATGGTATTTCAAGCTTGCCAGTCTCCTGTGGGAAAAGCACAAACTGACGCCATACGAGTGTGTTGTAGTTGTGTCCGTTGTAGTGCTCCAACTCAAATTGGCGCTGCTGTGACAGTTCCACTTCCTGGATATTGAAACCTTTGAGATCAGGAACGGGGTTGTCAAGGTTTACAAGATTCACATCGGTGTAAACCTTGTATGTAAGCAAGAAGGCTTCCTGGTCATAGACTTTTGTCTTGCTTACAAGAGCCCTTACAAAAAGATTGTCATTAGTGATGTTTGTACCGGAATTGCTGTTCTGGGCTGGAGAAGAGCCGCGTCCACTACTCTGCTGCGCCGCCGATGCCTGGCTTTCGGGCAACACCTTCACTGTCAAAGGATTCGATGTATACTTCTTGCCACCAACCATTACCGATGCTCCGGGAATTGTCACATCACCCTCCTTGTCTATTGCAACAGTATAGGTAAATGTAATTGTCTGCGAAGAGGTCCTGCGTCCATTGATGTTTGAACTCTGTGTCATTACCGAGCTGCTCGGCCCCATGAGCACCCTCATACCATCAATTTCGGGTATTGTTGGTTGGCTATCGGTCTTTGTGTTTGCCTCATAGGCAATCTTGAACCGTCTGCCTACGACTACAGACTTTGGTGCCGAAGCGATGAACGAAACCTCATCGGCAAAGGCTGCAGTGACCGTAATAAGAATGAATAGTGTAGATAATAATATCCTTTTCATTATATGTTTATTGTATTGGCAATGTTATATATGTTGTTTGTGGCTGTTACCAGTTCTTTTCAATATAACCGGAGTTGACTTTGGCTTTTTCAGCCTCTTCCATTTTCTCTCTTATCTCTTTCTCGTCCTGCATCAACGCTTTCAACATCTGTTCAATCTTCTCCTTATCCTCCTGCATCTCCTTTTCATCCTGTTGCTGCTCCTGCTCTTGCTGTTGTTGCTGTTGATCCTGCTGTTGCTGGTCTTGCTTCTGCTCCTCCTGATTTTCCTGCTGTTCCTGTTGCTGATCCTGTTGGTTCTGCTGCTGGTCGTTATTTTTCATCTGGTATAGAATCACCGCCAGATTATAACGTGCATCCTCATCATCAGGATTCTTGCGCAAAGCCTCCTTATAGGCTTCAGCAGCCGCATTGAGATCATTACGCATGTGGTTTGTCACTCCTATGTTATGATATATAGCAGAGTATTTGGCAGTATCCCCCTGCTCATTACCCGCCTTTTCAAGTCTTGCCATGGCATCCACCAAAGCCGAGTCTATTGCAGCCTCAAGCTTGTATCCCTCCTCGTTGAACGATTTGTCCAATGGAGAATAGTTCTTCATTATTGAGTTTGTGGCAGTATTGTAGTTCACGAGGCTCTGCTGTGTATCAAAGCTGCCGGCCTTCATGTAGGGTTCTACAGCCGCTTCGTACAGGCTGTCAGCGTGCAATCCGTTTGCCTCAACAAGATACTCGTTCTGGCTCTTGACTCTTGGACTACCATCCTTAATCAGAGAATATGTCATATATAATGCAACTGCAGCAATGACTGCAACAATGGCAAGGTATATATATTTTCTATTATCAAAGCTCATATATCAGATAATGTATATGTTGTTCAATTCATTTCCTTTTTCTGCTCTTGTTGTCAAGATATGCAACTATTGCCAAGTCAAGCAACAGTAGTATGAATGCCATTGTGGCAGGATAAAGGAACAGTTCATTGTAACCGGTGTACATTTCGGTCGTTGTCTCGTCCTTGGTCATCTTGTCAAGCTGGTCAGAGAGTATCTTCTGTGCCTCATTGGTATTGTCAACATTAAGATACATACCGTTTCCGGCCTCGGCAATCTTCATTGCCATCTCCTCGTTCAATTTTGTAATGACAACCTGTCCTTCGCGGTCACGCAGGAAATTTCCATCGGACAATGGAATTCGTCCACCCTTGGTTGTTCCTATTCCAAGTATGAAAACCTTCTTCCCGCTCTCGGCAGCAGCTTTTGCGGCTTCCTCGGCACCACCCTCATGGTTCTCGCCATCAGTGATAAGGACTATGGCCTTGCCAATCTTGTCATTAGGGGTAAAGCATCGCGATGCGAGATTGATGGCTGCACCGATATCCGTTCCCTGTCTTGACACAAGATTTGTGGATATACTCTCAAGGAACATCTCTATGGATATGTAGTCATCTGTTATAGGCAACTGCACATAGGCATCACCTGCAAACACAACCAATGCCACCTTGTTGCCCTTCAGCTGCTCGGCAAGGCGTTTTATCAAACGTTTTGCCTTCTCCAGACGGTTCGGCTTGATGTCATCGGCCAACATTGAATTGGAAATATCCAATGCCACTACCATTTCAACGCCACGTGTGGTTACTGTTGTCTTTCCCTTTCCATAACGTGGGCGTGCCAAGGCTACAATCATCAATGCCAAGGCTACCAGCGAAATCCAGAACAGGACACTTGAACGTGTTGTCGAATATGATGGAATGAGCCTGGCTGTGAGCTCAGGATCGCCATAGCGTTTTATATTCCTCTTTCTTCTGTAGCAGGCATATTGATATATTACAATTGCCAATGGTATGAGCAGAAGAAGATATAGATATTCCGGTGTTGCAAATTTCATCTCTGTAATCCTTTATTAAGGTATTTTCTTCAATATTGTATTGCGAAGCATTATCTCAAGCATAAGAGATACGATAGCAATCAGTGCAAAGATCATGAACATCTCCTTCTGGTCGCCAAAATGCTTTATCTCGAGTTTAGTACGCTCAAGCTGGTCAATCTCTTTATATATGTCAATAAGGCTCGACTTGCTTGATGAGCGGAAGTATTCGCCACCTGTCACTGAAGCTATGGACTTCAAAGTCTTCTCATCAAACTCGGAGTTGTTCAACAGGCCGTATGGTGTCTGCACAACTTCTGTATCTGTCCTGAAGCCAATTGTGTAGATTCTTATGTCGTACTCCTTGGCAATCTTCGCAGCATCTTCAGGAGTTATCTCGCCGCTGTTGTTCGAACCGTCAGTGAGCAGTATGATAACCTTTGATTTGGCCTTGCTGTCCTTGAGACGTGAAACAGCGTTGGCAATTCCCAATCCAATGGCAGTACCATCCTTGAGAGCACCGTTCAGCACATATTCTATGCCCGATTTGTCAATCAGGCTCAAGACGCTCCTGTAATCAATTGTCAGAGGACATTGTGTAAAACTCTCGCCGGCAAAAAGCGTAAGTCCTATATTGTCGTTTGTTCTGCCCGAAACGAACTGTGATGCAACCTCCTTTGCCACATCAATGCGGTTAGGCTGTATATCAACGGCCGACATACTTGTCGAGACGTCCATTGCAAGCATGATGTCTATACCCTCTACACTCTCCTCGCTCCAACGGGTTGTCGACACGGGGCGCATAAGCACCAATATCAGCATCGACAGAGTCAACACCCTGAGCACAAATGGTGCATGGATAAGGTAATTCTTGTATGTCTTCAGTTCCTTGCCGAATGGTAAGGTCGTCGACACCTTCATCGATGGCGACTGCTTACGGCCTCGTAACACATACCAAACTACATATGCAATGAGCGGTATGAAAAGCAACAGGTATATAATTCTCGTAAAATCCATTTCTTGCAAATATTAGCCAATCAAATGACCCAAATCTGTTATCAAAAGCGCAGCTACGGCTATCATGATAGCTGATACTGCAATTATAGAGGCAATGAGCCAACGTTTCTGTGTCATTGAACGGACATTCACTACCCTTTTCTCTACCGGTTTCTGGTTCTCTTCCTCAATATCTTTTGTTGCGTTCACAAAGTCTATCGCATAGAGCATATTACGGTCGTTCTCGTTCAATGAAGGCTTCATCTTGGCAAACTTCACAAGGTCGGCTACTTCAAGTATCTCCTTTACTTCCCTTATGGCCTCCTTGTCATTGAAGCGTAGAAGGTTCTCAATGATCTCGCCGGTTGTCATGTCGGCCGCGTTGAATTTGTAACGGTTGTGCATATACTCGCGCAGAGTGTCTGTCAGCCTTGTATAATAATCCTTCACGCTCTCCTCCATGTGCAGTGTGTTGTCACTCTTTATCTCATCCATCTTCTGCAATGCGGTAAAATGTGACGGTTTACGTGGTTTTTCCCTTATGATGCGTATTATGGGCTTGTTGTTAATGTATCTGATGACAATCCACACAAGCAACGCCAATAACACCAGAAACAGGAATGAGAGATACACTGTGTCGCGATACTCGCTCCATGTGAGTTCCACATCCCAGACAGTGTTGAATCCTTTGATATTCTTTAGGTTTGTCGTGTCAATGGGTACGCTGTTTACCCACAGATTGGTCGTGTTTGTATAATATTCATCGCCATTGACCTTTGCTATTACAGGAGGAATTACCTGTAGGGAATCGGCAAATGATGTTATTGTACATTCGCTCCTGTATGTTACACGTCCTTTGGAATCTACGCTCCTGTAACTTTTCTTGTCAAGGACTTCAATTCCGGCGGTCAATGCTTCCGGTATCTGCATCTCGACCATGTAACCGCTATCCACCTTCAGTTCAAGCGTGAGTCTTGCATGCTCTCCAATGCGCATCTCCTTTGTGTCGATGTGCAACGAATCAAAGTAGGCATTGAACATCACATTCTGCGACTTCACGGGCATAGCCATAAAGAAGAGAAACGTCAATGATATATATAGAAATATTTTCTTCATCAGTCATTCACTTTACAAAAACTGTCTCAACTGCGTTGTGCAAAGAGAGCCAAAAGAGCCTTTACATAATCCTGGTCGGTACGTACCGATACTGAATCGACACGGCTTCTCTGCAGTGTCTCTTTCAATGCCAGACTCTGCTCCTTCCACCATGAACGCTGTGCTTCACGTACTTTTCTTGAAGATGTATCTATGTACATCTCCTCATCGCTCTCGGCATCACGGATCTTTATCAGGCCTACATCGGGCAACTCTGCCAATCTGCGGTCATAAACCTGTATGGCAACAAGGTCATGCTTGCGGTTTGCAATAGTCATTGCATTCCTGTAGTCGCCTGTGCAGATGAAGTCACTCAACATGAATGCCGTACATTTCTTTTTCAATGCATTGGTGAGGAATTCCAACGGCACCTTGATGTCGGTTTTCCTGCTTTCAGGTTCAATGTTCAGCAGTTCCCTTATTATATATAGTATATGCTTACGACCCTTTTGTGGCGGAATGAACTTCTCAATCCTGTCGGTAAAGAATATCACGCCAATCTTGTCATTGTTCTGTATTGCAGCAAAAGCTATTGTTGCGGCAATTTCAGCAAGCATTTCACGTTTTGTGCGGAGCGATGTACCAAAGTCAAGACTGTCCGAAAGATCGACAAGAAGCATCACGGTCAACTCACGTTCTTCCTCAAAGACCTTTACATAAGGCTTGTTGAAACGTGCAGTCACATTCCAGTCTATATCGCGCACATCGTCGCCATATTGATAGTCGCGCACCTCGCTGAAGGACATACCTCGGCCTTTGAATGCCGAATGGTATTGTCCTGCAAAGATGTTGTGCGAAAGACCGCGTGTCTTTATCTCAATCTTGCGAACCTTTTTGATGAGTTCACTTGTCTCCATATCCTTGGACAGCTGATTTATTAGGGTACCTCAACACTATTCAAAATGCGACTTACAATCTCATCGGTTGTAAGGTTGTTCGCCTCGGCCTCATAGCTCAAGCCGATGCGGTGACGCAGAACGTCGTGAGCAACCGCGCGTACATCCTCGGGGATAACGTAACCGCGACGCTTGATGAATGCATAGGCACGGGCCGCAAGCGCAAGGTTGATTGATGCACGTGGCGAAGCACCGAATGAGATGTAATCCTTCATCTCCTTCATGCCATACTTGTCAGGGAAACGTGTTGCGAACACAATGTCTGCGATATACTGCTCAATCTTCTCATCGATATATACTTCGCGTACCACCTTGCGTGCCTCCACGATATCCTCGGGCTTGAGCAGTGGCTTTACCTCAACCTTCTCGCCTGTAATATTCTGACGGATGATGCGTTTCTCCTCTGAAAGCTCTGGGTAACCGATAATGACCTTGAGCATGAAACGGTCAACCTGTGCCTCGGGCAGTGGATATGTACCCTCCTGCTCTATGGGGTTCTGGGTTGCCATTACAAGGAAAGGAACTGGGAGTTTGAATGTCTCCTTGCCAATTGTAACCTGACGCTCTTGCATCGCCTCAAGCAATGCACTCTGTACTTTTGCAGGAGCACGGTTGATCTCATCGGCCAACACAAAGTTTGCAAAGACGGGGCCCTGCTTTACCTTGAAGTCCTCGCTTTTCTGGCTATATACCATTGTACCCACAACGTCGGCGGGAAGAAGGTCGGGGGTAAACTGTATGCGGCTAAAATCGGCATCAATCAGTTCTGACAGAGTCTTGATTGCAAGAGTCTTTGCCAAACCGGGCAGACCCTCAAGCAGGATATGTCCATCGGACAACAGACCGATAAGCAATGACTCTACAAGATGCTTCTGTCCAACGATGACCTGACTCATGCCGGTCTGCAGGTTGGTTACAAATGCGCTTTGTCTTTCAATCTTTTCATTCAACTCACGAATGTCAATAGTTGCACTCATAATTATGTTTTGTATATTTTAGTTTTATTATTGGACAAAATTACAACTAACCGAGCTACCTTTATGTTAAATTCATTAAAATAGACTTAACCATTGTTAGCTTTAAACAAACTTTAACGTTATAGCGTTATTTCCTTGGCACTAAGCGAGGAATAACAAGCTTCATACCGCGGCACAAGTCGTTAGGTCTGTCCATATTGTTATATTTTACAATGTATGGCCACAATCTCTTGTCTCCATAATATTGTCTCGCAATCCTTGTCAATGTCTCGTCTGATGTGACTGTGTGCTCTGCAAGATTACCATCGGCAACATAGCACGTTGTATCGGCTACTGTAATGTTCTTGAGGTTTATGGCTGCGAGTTCATCAACCAGCACAAATGTGTATGCTTCTTCAACTGCAGGCTCATCGGCAACAGCGTTGTCATCGACAGTTTCCACTACAATATCGGTCTCTGCTGGCAGAACAGCTGCAGGTGTCTCAAGAATCGTATCTGTTGCATGAATATCGTCTACAATCACTTCCGGCTCATTGGCTGTAGCTGCAATAACCTGCAGTGTGTCGACGCATTGAGTTGCGTCATCTGCGACACTGTTACGGCTCATTCTATTGACAAGAATAAAACCGACTGCAAATCCCAAGATGACAGATACAGCAATGTTCCATTTGCTTTTCTTCTTTTTTGCAGATGACGCTTTCTGCTCATGCTGTGTCTTTTTCTGCGGTACGCGCACAATGACAGGCTCTGCTGGTCTTTCCTGCACAGCGACAGGTTCGGACTCTGTTTCAACAACTGGCTGTCCGTTGTTTTCTTCAGTCGTCGGAACCACTTCCTCATCGTTTGTCTCCACTTCTGCAGCAACTTCTTCTGCAACAGGTTCTTCACTTGTTACAGGCTGTTCAGCATCCTCTGCAGGGCTTTCAACGGCTTCTGTTCCATTCATTTCTGCAGGAACCTCTGTCGGGGACTCTACAATTTCAACTATGGCATCTGACAGTTCAACCTGTTCTGCCGAATCTTCACTTTCGGGTTCATTGACAGAATCGGGCTGATAAGTCTCATCTACCTCTACAGGTTCAAACATGGCAAACGGCTGGTTCACATCATCCTTCAACGCATCAGCGGGGATGAATGTAAGTTTCTTGTGGCCCTTTATCTCTATTTTCTCTCCTGTGTTAACATTTACGCTGCCACGGCTGGCAACATCCATAACCTTGAATGTTCCAAGGCCATTGATCTTAACAATGCCATCCTGTTCAAGACCCTCAATTATCAGATCGAAGAAGCTCTTGGTAAACAGCTCGGCTTTGGCAACAGAGATATTGCTCCCTTTCGCCAACAGCGAAATCAAATCGGACTGGTTCAATTTTGCATCCATAGCTATACCCCTTTGTATTATTTGAATTTATCTTTCAGTTTGTTGCTTGGCTTGAATGCCGGAACAATTTTGGGAGGCACCAGAAAGCGCTGTCCGGTCTTTGGATTTACCGACAGTCTCTCATTACGCATTTTCACTTCAAGAATACCGAATCCCGAAATGTTCAGCTGGTCATTCTCCTTAAGGCAACCGGTCATCAGCCCCACCAATGCGTCGACATTGGTACTTGCATCGGTTACAGAAATACCGCACTTCTTTGCCAGCTTTGTGATAAATTCCTTGTTGTTCATATTATTGATTCAACTATGTAGTGATATTACTTCTCAACAGTACCCATCAAATCGAATTCTGTAGCATCGGTAATGCGTACATTGTAGAAATTGCCTATTGTGAGCTCTCCCTCATTGACATGGATAAGCACTTCGGTATCGACATCAGGCGAATCGAACTCTGTGCGGCCTATGTAATAGTCACCTTCCACTCTGTCAATGACAGTCTTGTAGACATTGCCTGTCTTCGCCTCATTAAGGCGTGTCGAGATTCTCTGCTGTACCTCCATCAGACGGTCAAGACGCTCCTGCTTTTTCTTTTTGGAGATGCTGTCGCGATAATTCTCGGCAGCGAATGTACCCTCCTCCTCGCAATAGGCAAACGCGCCAAGACGGTCGAACTTCGCCCATTTTACAAAGTCCATAAGCTCCTCGAACTCTTTCTCGCCCTCACCGGGGAAACCCACCATCATTGTTGTACGCAGGCAGATACCTGGAACCTCCTCACGCATTCTCTCAACAAGAGCATATGTATCCTCTTTGGTCACATTACGGTGCATCTTCTTCAATACCTTTGTGCTCACATGCTGCAATGCAATGTCAAGGTACTTGCACACGTTGTCCCTCTCGCGCATCACACGCAACAGGTCATAAGGGAAGTTGGTTGGATAGGCATAGTGCAGACGGATCCACTCCACACCCTCAATATCCGAGATGCGCTCAACCAACTGGGCAATGCTCTGCTTCTTGTAAAGGTCAACACCGTAGAATGTGAGTTCCTGTGCAATGATCTGGAACTCCTTGACGCCTTTTGCAACAAGACCACGCACCTCATCTACAATCTCCTCAATGGGACGTGACTTGTGCGCACCGGTTATGATGGGAATTGCACAATATGCACAACGGCGGTTACAACCCTCGGAAATCTTTATATACGCGTAGTGTCCTGGTGTTGTCAACACACGTTCCTGAGCCAAATCCTCACGATACTGCTGTTTGAGGTCGGCAAGCAGCTCTGTCCAGTTGAACTTGCCATAGAACTTGTCAACCTATGTAATCTCCTCGCGAAGTTCATCAAGATAGCGCTCCGACAGGCAGCCCATGACATAGAGTTTTTTCAGATCGCCCTCTTCTTTACGCTGGCAGAACTCAAGAATCATGTTAATCGATTCCTGCTTCGCATCGCCAATGAAGCCACAGGTGTTTATTACAGCAATCTCGCCACAAGGCTCCTCGCTGTCGTGGGTAACCTCGTATCCACACTCCTGTAATTGACGCATGAGATGCTCCGAATCGACAAGATTCTTTGAACATCCCATTGTTATGACATCTACACGGTTCTTTTTCATCTTTTTATCCGAATAATGAATCTACAAACTCCTCGCGGTTAAAAATCTGCAAATGGTCGATACCCTCGCCCAAACCAATATACTTCACTGGAATCTTGAACTGATCACTGATACCAATTACGACACCACCCTTTGCTGTACCATCGAGTTTGGTAATCGCAAGCGATGTAACCTCGGTAGCCTTGGTAAACTGCTTTGCCTGCTCAAAGGCATTCTGGCCTGTAGAGCCGTCAAGTACAAGCATCACATCGTTTGGAGCACCCGGAACAACCTTCTGCATCACATTCTTGATCTTGGTGAGCTCATTCATCAGACCCACCTTGTTGTGCAGACGGCCCGCAGTGTCAATGATCACGACATCGGCATTGTTGGCAACAGCCGATGAGAGTGTGTCATATGCAACCGAAGCCGGGTCTGAGCCCATTCCCTGCTTGATGACAGGAACATCGGCACGGTGTCCCCACTCTACAAGCTGCTCTACAGCAGCTGCACGGAATGTATCGGCGGCGCCAAGATAAACCTTCTTGCCGGCTTTCTTGTACTGGTGTGCAAGTTTACCGATTGTGGTTGTCTTTCCAACGCCGTTGACACCTACGACCATAATCACGTATGGGTTACCCGGTGTTGCAGGGATGTCGAAAGAACCGCCATCCTCTGTATTGTTCTCCATCAACAGCTGTGCAATCTCATCTTTGAGCAGTTTGTTAAGTTCGTTTGTGTTCATGAATTTGTCGCGTGAAGCACGTTTCTGCACGCGGTCAATGATCTTCAGCGTAGTCTCTACACCAACATCCGATGTAACGAGCACCTCCTCGAGGTTGTCGAGTACCTCATCATCAATCTCGCTCTTGCCGGCAATGGCGCGGGCTATCTTGCTGAAAACACTTTGCTTTGTCTTTGAAAGTCCCTGGTCAAGGACCTCCTTCTTCTCTTTGCTAAAAAAACTGAATATTCCCATATTCTTCAAAATATCGTTTCAAATCCATGGTTGCACACGGCAACCATCTGTCATTCATCAATTAGTCAAGCTTCAACACTGCGAGGAACGCCTTCTGTGGCACCTCAACATTACCTATCTGCTTCATACGTTTCTTACCCTTCTTCTGCTTCTCGAGCAACTTGCGCTTACGCGACACGTCGCCACCGTAACACTTCGCGGTCACATCCTTACGCACCTGTTTGATGGTCTCGCGTGCAATGATCTTTGTGCCGATAGCAGCTTGAAGCGCGATATCGAACTGCTGTCTTGGAATCAGGTCGCGCAACTTCTCGCACATCTGACGGCCAAGGCCATATGCATTGTCAACGTGTGTCAATGTTGAAAGGGCATCTACAGGCTCGCCATTGAGCAGGATATCGAGTTTGATGAGCTTAGATGTCCTGAAGCCTGCAGGGTGATAGTCGAACGATGCATAACCCTTTGAAATACTCTTGAGCTTGTCATAGAAGTCGATGACAATCTCGCCAAGTGGCAACAGGAAGCGGATATCCACACGGTTACCTGTGATGAACTCCTGCTTCAGCAACTCGCCACGCTTTGAAAGACAGAGTGTCATGATTGGACCGATGTACTCGGCACGTGTGATGATACTTGCGTTGATATATGGCTCCTCAATGTGGTCAATGAGAGTCTGGTCGGGCATTCCACCTGGATTGTGCACCTCTTTTGCCTCGCCCTGCTTGTCATACACCATGTACGATACGTTAGGAACAGTTGTGATGACACTCATGTCGAACTCGCGGTCAAGACGCTCCTGTACAATCTCCATGTGCAGGAGACCAAGAAAACCGCAACGGAAACCGAAACCGAGAGCAGCCGACGACTCGGGAGAGAAAGTGAGCGATGCATCGTTGAGCTGCAGTTTCTCAAGCGAAGCACGCAAATCCTCGTAGTCCTCGGCATCAATTGGATATACACCCGCAAAGACCATTGGCTTTACCTCTTCAAAACCTGCAATGGCAGCAGAGCATGGACGCGCAATGTGGGTGATGGTATCGCCCACCTTTACCTCGCGTGATGTCTTGATACCCGAGATGATGTAACCCACGTCACCGGTACGCAACTCCTGACGTGGACAAAGATCCATCTTCAGTACACCTATTTCGTCGGCATCATACTCTTTACCGGTATTGAAGAACTTTACCTTGTCGCCCTTGCGAAGTACACCGTTCGTAATCTTGAAATATGCAATGATACCACGGAACGAGTTGAATACAGAGTCAAAGATGAGCGCCTGCAATGGAGCCTCCTCATCGCCTACAGGCGCAGGGATACGCTCGACAACAGCAGCAAGAATATCCTCGACACCCAAACCGGTCTTACCCGAAGCCTCAATGATATCCTCTCTGTCGCAGCCGATAAGGTCAACGATTTCATCCTTTACCTCCTCGGGCATGGCGTTGATCATATCGCACTTGTTTACTACCGGAATAATCTCCAATCCATGGTCAACGGCCATATAGAGGTTGGAGATTGTCTGTGCCTGTACACCCTGTGTAGCATCAACTACCAGCAATGCGCCCTCGCATGCTGCAATCGAACGCGACACCTCGTACGAGAAGTCAACGTGTCCCGGAGTGTCAATGAGGTTGAGAATATACTTCTCGCCCTTGTACATGTACTCCATCTGTATCGCGTGGCTCTTGATAGTGATACCGCGCTCCTTTTCGAGGTCCATGTTGTCAAGCATCTGTCCCTCGGTAATGTTTATGGTCTTTGTTGTCTCAAGCAGACGGTCGGCCAAGGTCGATTTACCATGGTCGATGTGAGCAATAATGCAAAAATTTCTGATTTTCTCCATATATGTCAATTGTTTTTTTTTCGATGAAAATGAACCGACAGAACCCTTGTCGGCGAATTTAGCTGCAAATATACAAAATAAAAATCAATAATTTATTATATATATAATAACAAGAGCGCGAGAAATTTTCATAATGCGGAAATCCCACAAAAAGTGCAGCCGTTGTGCTTCGCATGAAAAATCCGCATCATGTAAATATGTTTGACAATTTATTGCCAAACCATGCACATTACATAAAAGTTTAACAAACAATATATAACATATTGTACACAAATTATTAATCATAAACAAAAAACACATCAGCATCGGGTTTTCCAATGCTGATGTGTAAAAGAATATCGGGCGTAAATCTTACTTGAATACGTGCTTTCCGTAATCGACGCCCTTCAACTGATAATACCTGGCTTCGCCCTGCAGGCGTCCGATAAAATCATCATAATCACGCTCTTCAGCAGGTGTCCATCCGGCCTCGGCTACAGCTACCAAACGTGGCAACATGAGGTACTGCACAACCGATGGTTCAATCACCCACTCAGTCCAGAAGTTTGCCTGCACACCAAGATATTTAGGCTGCAGTTCCTCATCAACATTATTCATTGGCTTGTAGTTGTATACACGCTCAACTGTCTCATCACCATGGCCTTGCGACTTTGGCTCGGTCTCAAGCTTTGACTGACGACGGTTGATGTAATAAGGGATCTGTGGAGACAGAATGGTTGTCATTCCACGCATTGCAGCATCCTTTGCAGCACGGTCGGCACCAATCCACGCCATGATGGTTATATCCTTTCCAAGCGACTCTGTATTGCCATGCAGCACCTCATTCCAGAACACAAGCTTACGCTGCTTTTCTACAGGTTTCTGAGCCACATGATCAAGCAACTGCTTGTAGAAATGTATCTGCAAGTCGCGATACTTGTCCGACCCAATCTCCTTCAGCAGCGCCTGACAATCGCTATTACGTTCCCATTTATATGTAGGGCACTCATCACCGCCAAGGTGTAGATAACCGAATGGGAACAATTCAATCAATTCATCAATAACATCCTTTGCAAACTGCACAGCGAGCGGATTTGCCACATTGATAACATCGCTTGACACGCCCTGTGACAACCATACCTCATGTTTGTTTTCAGGGTCACAGGCAAGGAATTCGGGGTAAGATGCAACCGCAGCTTGTGAATGTCCTGGAATATCAACCTCGGGGATAATCTCCACAAAGCGCTCCTTGGCATACTCAACAACCTCTTTAATCTCCTCGTGAGTATAAAAGCCGCCATAGCGTATACCATCGGGCTTCACATCACCCCATGCACATACCTTGCTGTCGCGCCAAGCACCAATCTCTGTGAGTTTTGGATATTTCTTTATCTCTATGCGCCAGCCCTGATCCTCGGTCAAATGCCAATGAAAACGGTTCATCTTATAGGTCGCCATCACATCAATAATCTTCTTTATCTCTTCCTTGCCATAGAAATGACGTCCCTCGTCAAGCATGAATCCGCGCCATGAGAAACGTGGTTCATCAGCAATTTCAACGCATGGAACGCTCCATTCCCTAATGCTCTCATCAGGTACTCCTGCCATGACATTACGTGGCATCAACTGTTTCAAGGTCTGGAATGCATAGAAAAGGCCGGCAGGCTTTGCTGCTGTAATATCAATTCTTTTTGTTGTTACCGACAACTTGTACTCCTCTTCGGCCATATCACCGTCAATATGGATGACAATATGTGCATCGCCCTTCTTGCCGTACTTTACAGCATCTCCAAATGCGCTCTTTTGTTTCTTTGGAGTCGACTTTGCAAGTTTTACACCTGTGGTTTCTTTAAGTTCAACCACAAAGTTATCCACAACTTTCCTGAAATCGACATCCTTTGCCACTGGATAACAGATTACGACTTTCCCATTGAAAAGGAATTTGCCATTCTGCACATCCATCTTCGCCGGTTTAGGGATAATTGAAATCTCCTGAGCCTGCAGCGAGATACCAACAAGCAACAGCAGTGCAAAGACTATTTTCTTCATATTATAATAGATTATAAGTTAGTGATTCTCATTGAATAAACGCAATCTTTCCTCAAGCATTGCATAATGATGGGGTTTGATGTTTGATGAACATGCACGTATTCCCTTGCGCACGCCACCTGTAGTGGCAAGGTCAATGCCGCTCACACCATAATAGAGCAGTTCCTTCAACAGTTCGCCGCCATCCATATCCTTATAGCCGATGGTAAAGAAGAAGCCGTCACTCACAGGCTCATCAACATCCTTGTCATAAACAATGCTGAAGCCATTGCGCAACAGGATATCCTTGATGCGGGCAGTACGCTCGGCATACTCCTTTATATCGCCAACGAAGTCATACTCGCCGTCGCATGCAGCCTTGAACATCGCGGCCAATGCACACTGTGCCGAGTGTGACACACCCGATGAGAACGAATACAGGAAAACGTATGCAAATGCTGCACCAAAACGTGCAATACCGTAGCGCTGTTTCAGAGCATCGTATGCTCTGTTGTACAAGACATCAGAGATACATGCGACAGCTATTCGTTGCCCGGCATAGCTGAATATCTTGGAGGCGCTTATGAGAAGGATGTAGTTATCGGTATACTTTGACACACTTGGCTGGAAAGGCGGCTCAAAAGGACGGCTCATGTCGCGACGGAAATCCATCGTCATATATGCCAGATCTTCAATGACTACAACATCATGCTTTGTTGCCAGACGACCAATCGTTTCAAGTTCCTCATCCTTCAGGCACATCCATGTGGGGTTGTTTGGCGATGAGTAAAGGATAGCGCAGATATTGCCCTGTGCAAGATAGCTTTCCAATTTCTCCTCAAGCTTCTCACCACGGTATTCTGCAATGTCAAACGAGGCAATATTCACACCAATGACCTGTGCCTGCATCTTCTGCACGGGAAAGCCCGGATCGATGTACAACACAGTGTCACGTTTCCCGTCAAGTTGCGAAGCAAGCATCAGCGAAGCAAACGAAGCCTGCATTGAGCCCACTGTTGGAATACAACCACTTGGTGCAATGTCGGTATCGACAAAAGCCTTCACAAAGCGCGAAGCCTCGTTCTTGAGTTCAGGAATACCGTCAATAATGGGATATACCGATGCAACTCCACGCTGCAGAGCCTCACACTCGGCACGCACTCCCACCTCGGATGGTGGTAAGCCGGGAATACCCATTTCAAAATGGATAAATTCAGTGCCGGTACGCGCCTCTACAGCACGCACAACAGCACCGATCTGGCGTATTGAAGCAGAGCGTATATCATCAATCTCGAGTTCTCTTACGATTGAATCTACGATTTCTGAATTTACTATATGCATTCTTTATTGGTCTTCTCCTTGACTTGTTCTCAATTCTTGCACTCTTTTCGGCCTTCTTCATCAACCTCTTTGTCTTGGCCTTGCTAAGCACCTTCTTTGCAACACGGGATATATCCTTCCCTTTCTTCTTGTAAATGATATACAACAATATAGGTATCATAACTGCAAGAGTTTATGGGAGGACTAACCGCGCTTAGTCCTCCATCAATTTGCGATAACGTGCCTTCTTGGGCTCTTCAATTCCCAAACGACGCATCTTGTTCTCCTCGTAGTCAGAGTATGAACCCTCGAAGCTGAACACGTTGCCATCACCCTCGAATGCGATGATGTGTGTACAGATACGGTCGAGGAACCAACGGTCGTGGCTGATGACTACAGCACAACCTGCAAAATTCTCAAGACCCTCCTCAAGCGCACGCAATGTATTTACGTCAATATCATTAGTAGGCTCATCGAGGAGCAACACGTTACCACCCTCTTTGAGCGCCATTGCAAGGTGCAGGCGGTTACGCTCACCACCTGAGAGCACGCCGCACTTCTTCTCCTGGTCGGCACCCGAGAAGTTGAAGCGTGAGAGGTATGCACGCACGTTGATTTCCTTGCCACCAAGGCGCATGAGCTCGTTACCCTGGCTCATAACCTCGTAAACACTCTTGTCAGCAACGATATCCTTGTGGTTCTGGTCAACGTAAGCAATCTTCACTGTCTCGCCGACCTCGAAGGTACCCTCGTCAGCAGTCTCAAGACCCATAATCATGCGGAACAGGGTTGTCTTACCGGCTCCGTTAGGACCAATCACACCCACAATGCCGTTAGGTGGCAACATGAAGTTGAGATTGCTAAAGAGGTGCTTGCTGCCGAATGACTTACCGATATTTTCGGCATTGATAACCTTGTTACCCAAACGTGGACCGTTGGGGATAAAAATTTCGAGTTTTTCCTCGCGCTCCTTCTGGTCCTCGTTGAGCATGCGCTCATAAGAGTTCAAACGAGCCTTACCCTTTGCCTGACGAGCCTTTGGCGACATGCGCACCCACTCGAGCTCGCGCTCAAGAGTCTTGCGGCGTTTGCTTGCACTCTTCTCCTCCTGCTCCATACGCTTTGTCTTCTGGTCGAGCCAAGATGAGTAGTTACCCTGCCAGGGAATTCCCTCACCACGGTCAAGCTCAAGAATCCAGCCTGCAACATCATCAAGGAAGTAACGGTCGTGGGTTACGGCAATTACAGTACCTTCGTACTGGTTCAGGTGCTGCTCAAGCCAGTCGATACTCTCGGCATCGAGGTGGTTGGTAGGCTCGTCGAGCAGGAGCACGTCGGGCTTTGAAAGCAAAAGACGGCAAAGAGCCACACGGCGGCGCTCACCACCCGAGAGGTGGTCAACGAGTTCATCAGGAGCCGGGCAACGCAGTGCAGCCATGGCACGCTCCAACTTGCTCTCAAGGTTCCATGCATCGGTTGCATCAATTATATCCTGCAGCTCGGCCTGGCGCGCAAAAAGCTCGTTCATCTTGTCGGCATCCTCGTAATACTCTGGCAAGCCGAACTTCATATTGATCTCCTCGTACTCAGCAAGGGCATCAACAGTAGCCTGCACACCCTCCTTCACGCAGTCCATTACGGTCTTGCCATCCTGCAAGTGTGGTTCCTGTGGAAGGTAACCCACTGAATAGCCGGGTGACCATACCACATTACCCTGATAGTCATTATCAAGGCCTGCAATAATCTTCATGAGGGTAGACTTACCCGCACCGTTCATACCCACGATACCGATCTTCGCTCCATAGAAGAACGAAAGATAGATATTCTTCAACACCTGCTTGTTTGTCTGTTTGATGGTCTTGCTAAGGCCGACCATCGAAAAGATGATTTTCTTGTCGTCAACTGTTGCCATAAATCTATTTTAAATATTATACTATTCCTAATTTAGAAAACTTTCGGCGAAGATAACAAAAATTTCGCGAACTATGACAAAAGAAACTCCTTATAAGTGGTAAAGCCAAATATTATCTCCCTCAACTGTTAAATTGTCTTTCCCTGAAAAAAGTTGACTCATTAAATTAAAAACAATGAGTAGTTACATTCTTCAAAGGGAA
>JAFZFO010000067.1 GCA_017555845.1 Bacteroidaceae bacterium
GTAATAGACTATTTTGCCCTCTTTGCGTTTGGGGATTACATTTTTATATACGAAGGTGTAGATTGCCGATAGCGTCATGCCTAATTTTTCTTGTAGTTCGGTTACGCTGTACCATTCGGTGATGCTTGCATCAGGGGCTTTCTTTGCAAAGTAGGAGTCGATATGTTTCTTACTCCAATAGGTCTTGCCACGATTGAAGGTGCGAGGGATATTATGCTCCTTTGCAATCTTGTATAGCCACGATTCCTTTACACCGTACTTCTCTTTAATCTCTGCGGTAGTGTAGAATTCGGTGATGTCTGCTCCTTTACTTCTATTCTTTTTTACATAAGGATTCGCATTAAGCATCTTGTCTATATCTTCTCTTTTTACGAAAGAAAGCCTACTGCTTAATTTGTAAGCCGCCAAATGTCCTGCATATATCATCTTATATACCGCCTGTAACGATAGACCTAATAAGACGGATACTTGTGCTATTGATAGGTATTCTTTGTCCTTGATATTTTCTTTGGGTTTCTCGGACTTGATAAAATGAGTCTCAGCCTCGACTTGCTTGACTCGTTTTTCTCTAGTAGCCTGTTTATAGGCTAGATTGGCACAACGATGCGAACAATACTTGGTTGAAACCTTCTGTGCTTCAAATTCCGCCCCACACCATTGGCAAATCTTCTTGATTCGAATGCTACTTGTTGCCATTTTCTTTACTGTTTTTGAACTTCATTTATCTTTATTTCTCTCGTTTTGATTGAACCATCTTAAACCATATTCAACCATATTAAACTTTATCCACTACCTTTCTAACGTGATTACTCACTGAAAATCATCGCGGTACAAATGAGGTACAAAAATGAGCTGAAAAACGACTATATTAGACCTATATTAGTCATATAGCAAAAAGAAAAGGCGCTGATAATCAACGCCTTTATAATCAATAATGATATTTTGTAATTGTTGCTAATCGTGGGTTACTTTCCGATGCAGAAATTGGCGAAGATATTGCCAAGTACTTCATCGTTTGTCACTTCGCCGACGATTTCGGAGAGGTTGTGGATGGCGGCGCGGAGGTGTTCGCTCACGAGGTCGCCGCTGAGGCCCAGGTCGAGGCCGTGCTTCACTTCCTTGATATTGGCGAGGGCGCGGGTGAGGGCTTCGTAGTGGCGCACATTGGTGACAACGACGTCGCCGCTTGAGATGGCGGGGAGTGCTGCACTGCGCACGAGGAATTCCTCGAGCCTTGCCATGTTTGTTCCCTGACGGGCTGACATTGCCCACATGTCGCTCTCGCTCCAGATGATGTCGTCGCCGCACTCGGCAACAAGGCTCTTGCCCCACTCCATTATCTCGGCAAGGCGTTCGTCTCTTATGGTGTCACTCTTGTTTATGAGTATTGCCAGTTTCTTGTCCTTGCACTCAGGGAGTATCTTCTTTGCAGTGATTTCCATCTGAGCATAGTCGGCAGCGGGGTCAACAACCCAAAGCGCTATTGACGATTTCTTCAACTCGCCCACAGTACGCTCAATACCCATCTGCTCCACGACGTCGCTTGTCTCGCGCAAGCCGGCAGTGTCAATGAAACGGAACGAGGTGCCGCCAATGGTCATCATTCCCTCGATGGTGTCGCGTGTGGTGCCGCTGATGTCGCTCACAATGGCTCTATCCTCGCGCAGCAGGGCGTTGAGCAGAGTGCTCTTGCCAGCGTTGGTCTCACCCACAATGGCTACGGGAACGCCATTCTTGACGGCATTGCCCACGGCAAAGGAGTCGGTAAGACGTGTCATGACGCCGTCAATCTCGTCGCACAGCTGCATGAGCTCGGCACGGTCGGCAAAGGTTACATCCTCCTCGCTGAAATCGAGCTCGAGTTCCATGAGCGTGGTAAGCTTGAGTAGTTTGTTACGCAGATTGCCAAGTTCGTTGCTGAAATCGCCCTTCAGCTGGTTCATTGCCAGGCGATGCGACGCTTTTGACGATGAAGCAATGAGGTCGGCAACAGCCTCGGCGCGGCTAAGGTCCATCTTGCCGTTGAGGAAGGCGCGCATGGTAAACTCGCCCGGGTCGGCCTGGCGTGCACCAAGACCAAGGAGCGCGAGCATGAGCTGCTGCGTGATGTAGGTTGATGCGTGGCAACTTATCTCCACCACATCCTCACCGGTATAGGTGTATGGGGCGCGCATGACGGTAACGAGCACCTCATCGAGGAGTTCGCCGGGTGTCACGCTAAGGTCGCCGAACACTGCGGTGTGCGACTTGCGCTGGGCAAGAGGGAGTCCCTTGCGCGGCGTGAAGATTTGTGATGTATATTCAATGGCCTTTGCGCCTGATATTCTTACTACGCTTATCGCTCCGCCCTGTGGCGTCGCCAATGCGCAAATTGTGTCGTTCATGGTTATTCAAAGGGAAATCGGAAATCTAAAATCTGATAGGTGAAAAGGGAAAGGGAAAAACGAAGTTTATACAACGCTTTCACCTTTCCGTTTTCAGTTTTCCGCTTATTTTTAGATGCGTTCGAGCACTGTCTCAATCAACTCCTTCATTTTCTCGTTGTAGTCGACATTAGCCTCTTTTGCTCTGCGGTTAGCGATTACAAGGCACACGGTAACTGCCTGGTGTCCCATGAGGGCTGCAAGGCCGGCGAGTGCGGAGCTCTCCATCTCGAAGTTGGTAATCTGCTGTCCCTGGTAGAGGAAAGACTCGATTTTCTCGTTCTGGTGAGGGTCGGCCAACGGCACGCGCAAGCGACGTCCCTGGGGACCGAAGAAGCCGCCACAGGCAATTGTGACACCACGCACCATGTCGTCCTTGGCAATGCGATTGGTTAGTTCCTCATCGGCAGCAATGACATAAGGCGCAGGCTGGCACATGTTGCCGCTCCATCCCAGGTGGTTGAGCAGGGCGCGCTCCATAGGGAGGTCGCATACCTCGTTGCGGCCGGCATAGAAGTTGAGCAGGCCATCGAAGCCCACTGACTTTGCCGAGCAGATGAAGGTGCCCACGGGGGTGTGGGGCTGCAGGCCACCGCAGGTGCCGATGCGTACCATCTGCAGCTTGCGGAGGTTGTCCTTCTCGTAACGGGTGGTGAAATCGATATTCGCGAGAGCATCGATCTCATTGACTACTATATCGACATTGTCGCAACCGATGCCGGTTGAAACCACGGTGATGCGCTTGCCCTTGTAGGTGCCGGTGATGGTGCGGAACTCGCGGTGCTGTATGTCGCACTCCTGTTCGCTGAAGTATGATGCCACCAGGGGCACACGGCCGGGATCGCCCACGAGGATAACCTTGTCGGCCAACTGTTCTGGTTTTACTCCCAAATGGTAGATTGCTCCGTTGGGCTCGATGAGCAACTCCGAAGGAGCGAAATAACGCTTCATGTCAACTCTGTTTTTGTGTTCAACAATTGGGGTCAACGCAAAGGGGTCACTCCTTTGCAATGTTGTCGCGCATGGCAGTGTCGGCCTGGATATTCTTCATTCTGTAATAGTCCATGATACCGAGATTGCCGTTGCGGAATGCCTCGGCCATTGCCTTTGGTACCTCGGCCTCAGCCTCGATAACGTGGGCGCGGGCCTCCTGGGCGCGGGCCTTGTTCTCCTGCTCAAGGGCAACAGCCATGGCACGGCGTTCCTCGGCCTTGGCCTGAGCGATATTCTTGTCGGCATTGGCCTGGTCAATCTGCAGGGCTGCACCGATGTTCTTACCTATGTCAATGTCGGCGATGTCAATAGAGAGAATCTCGAAGGCTGTACCGGCATCGAGGCCTTTCTTGAGCACGAGCTTTGAGATTGAATCGGGGTTCTCGAGAACGGCCTTGTGACTCTCGGCCGAACCGATAGATGAGACGATACCCTCGCCAACACGGGCAAGGACAGTGTCCTCGCCGGCACCACCGACAAGGCGCTTGATATTGGCACGCACGGTTACGCGGGCAATGGCAATGAGCTGGATACCATCCTTTGCCACAGCGGTGACATGTGGGGTGTCGATGACCTTGGGGTTAACGGACATCTGCACAGCCTCGAAGACGTCGCGGCCTGCGAGATCAATGGCTGTAGCCATCTGGAACGAGAGTTCGATATTTGCCTTTGAAGCAGAGACAAGGGCGTGAACCACCTTCTCGACATTACCGCCGGCGAGGTAGTGAGCCTCGAGGCTGTCGCGTGTGATGTTCTCAAGGCCTGCCTTGTGAGCCTCGATCATAGCCTGCACGATTGTGCTTGGGGGCACGTTACGGATGCGCATGAGGAAGAGCTGCAACAAGGAGATTTGAACGCCTGACACCTTGGCCGAGAGCCAAAGGACAAAGGGTACGTAGTGGAAGAAGACTGACAAGAAGATGATCAGACCGACCACGACACCGCTGATAAGATAAATATTCGCTTCCATAATTCAATTATTTGGTTGTTTATTTTTCTACTTTAGCCACGAACAGGGAGTCGCCCGAGATGCGTATGATCTCAATCTCCTGGCGCTCGTCGATGAAGCCACCCTCGGACTTTACCTCGACAATCTGGCCGTTGATGAGGGCCTCGCCAATGAGGGCAAGACGGGTGCGTGTGACACCGCGGTCGCCGACAGCAAAGCATGACATGTCCTGATCGTTGACAGTTGACTCGATATTCTTCTTCAACGCCATCTTGTCGAGCGACTTGCCATAGAGTGCCCAAAGGAAGAGCGCAATGCAGATGAGAACAGCGACAAGCAGCACTATCCAGCCGGCGGCATTGCCCAAGAGTATGAAGGCGTAGAAGACTGCGCCAATCATTGAGAGCATACCGATTATGCCTGTGAAGCCGAAGCCGGGGAGGAATGCCACCTCGAGAATCAACATGACTGTTGCAAAAAGAACAAGCAGAGAGGTTATAAGAATATCCATAATCGTGTTTATTTTTTGGTTATCGTACTGTTTTTCATTTTCACTTGCCGTAAAGTGCTTCCTGTTCAAGGCGGCGTATCTCGTACTCGAGTGCCTTGAGGGCACGGCTCTCCTCCTCTACCCAAAGTTCGAGCTGCAGGATGGGATCCTTGAGGCCGGCCTTGACAGATGCCGAGGAGGCGGCATACTCGTTGCGGTAGCTGTCGAGCTGCTCAATGTCGGCCAGATGCTCACTGGTGCGCAGCTGCAGCTCGCGGAACAGCTCGCAGGCGTCAGCGCTCCTAAAGTCGGAGAGTGACTTGTAGTCGTGCAGGTCGTCAATAACAAAAAGGAATTCGTCCTTCTTGCTGCTTGTATTCTGGGTAAATGTCAGCAGCGCCATCTGCTGGCGGGCCTTGCGCACGACATCGTCATCGGTCTGCGTTGCGGCGATGGATGAGATGTTGGCATTCTCGAGCGCCTTGGCATAGCCCACGGCATCTACATTGATTCTTACCTTGTCGGTATTGGGAACGAAGGTATATATGCAGACTTTACCTTCGGGCTGGTTGCGGTCGGTGGCAAACCATCCGAGGTTGGCCACCTCGTTGATGGCCATCATGTAGTCGTTGGCTGTGGAGTTGAAGGGCATGCCTACATTGTCGGGGCGAAAGAAACGGCCGCTCTCGGTGTCCATGCGTGACACAAAGATGTCGTAACCGCCAATGGAGCCCTCGCCATCGCTGGCGAAATAGAGCGTAACGCCATCGGCGAGCATGAAGGGATAGTCGTCGTTGCCCTTGGTGTCGAAACCGACGATGGGCTGTACATTTCCCCAGGTGCCGCCAATCTTGGAGCGGCGGTAGAGTTTGAGCAGCGGAATGTCGGCGTCATCCTCGTCGGAGAAGAAGATGTCCATGCCGCGCTCGGTCTCGTTGATGTGGCCGGGGAGCGCATCGTCGCCGAAATATTGGGCGCAGGTGGCTATGCGGCCAACATCGTTGCCCATATTGTATGCAGCAAGGAAGGTGTTCTTGTCGACCACTACGCTGTCGACAAAGCATACGACCTCGGCATTACGCACCATGCGGTGAAGCCTGTCGCAGTGGTTCATCCTCTGTTGTGCGACAATGCGCAGGGAGTCGTCCTTGGTATTGTCGATAAATTCGCCATAGCTGTCCGATGCCATGGCATAGTCCTGACGGCGGGTATACCAGTCGGCAAGATACCAGTGGGCCTTGACAATCTTGCGCGAAGCGGCGAAATCAAGCATCTCCTCGACATCGACGGTATCATTGGTCTCGAGACAGCAGGCGGCATACCAATAGTTGTACTCACTGTTCTGGGGGTTCTTGGCAAGCAGTTTCTCAAGGATGGGCTTGACCTCGCAAAAGCGACCCTCGTCGAACATCTTCTTTACCGCATCCCTGCCCTGGGCGAAAGCGCCGGCAGCAATGAGGCATATTATAGCAAGTGAAAGTATTCTTTTCATAAACAAATTACCCGTTATCAACAGCAGCGCGGCAGGCGCGCAGCAATTACAGCGAATGCAGTATATATTCGCGGTTACAGCAAATATACACATAATAATATAACAACACCCATTTGGTGCACTTTTTTTTTAATAAATTAAGAAATAGGGGCTGCGATTTGGCACATGAGGAGCGCTTTTTTGAGAGAAATTCAAATAACTTGCACTATCTTTGCATCCGCAAAAGGAAAAAGCACCGATGGCAAAGTTCACGCAACAGCAGAAATTATACCGCAAGATACAGAAGCAGTTCAACCGCGCAACGAAGGACTACTCAATGTTTGCCGATGGCGACAAGATACTTGTTGCGCTGTCGGGCGGAAAGGACTCGCTGACATTGCTGCAACTGATGGCCGAGCGCAGCCGCATATTCAAACCGTCGATAAAGATTGTTGCAGCACACGTAACAATGGTAAATATTCCTTACAAGGCAAACATGAGCTACCTACAGGAGTTCTGCGATGGTCTGGGAGTGGAGCTGCAGATAATGGAGAGCAGTTTCGACGCATCGACCGACAAGCGCAAATCGCCCTGTTTCCTGTGTTCATGGAACCGCCGCAAGGCGCTTTTCACCTTGGCACAGGAGATTGGATGCAACAAGATTGCGCTGGGACACAACATGGATGACTTCATTGAGACGATGCTGATGAACATGACGTTCCAGGGCACGTTCAGCGCAATGGCGCCGGTGATGACAATGGACAAGTTTCCCATCTCGATAATACGTCCGCTATGTCTTGTAAACGAGAACGACGTGGAGGAGTATGCCATTGAGAGCGAGTTCCCGCCACAGATAAAGAACTGCCCGTTCGAGAATGACTCGAACCGAAAGGCGATGAAGGATCTGCTTGCCCACCTTGAGTCACTGAACCCCGAGGCACGCTACAACCTATGGGGCGCGATGAGCAACATACAGCCGTCGCTGCTGCCACCAAAAATTGAAAAGAAACAGTAAAAAGATACAACAATGTCAAAAATTCTACTCACTATCCTTCTGTTGGTGATTTCCAACAGTTTCATGACACTTGCCTGGTATGGCAACCTGAAGCTTCAGGAGATGAAGATCATCTCGGCGAACACTTCAATCATCTTCATCATTCTCATAAGCTGGTGTGTGGCGCTGCTTGAATACTCGTTCCTGATACCGGCAAACCGCATAGGCTCGGACATCAACGGCGGCCCGTTCTCGCTCGTGCAGCTGAAGGTAATACAGGAGGTAATATCGTGCCTGGTGTTCGGAGTGATTGTCTCGGTACTTTTCAAGGGCGAGACATTGCAATGGAACCATCTTGTTGCAGTGCTGTTCCTGGTGCTGGCTGTATACTTCGTATTCCTGAAGTAATGAGATAAGAAAAACAACATGCGGGCTGCGCTGCAAGCGACCGCCCACATACAAAAAACGCGCCGGATGTATCACTACAGCCGGCGCGCAACATTTAAACACTATTCACTTACTAAAACAATTACATTTATGGTTTTTCTCAGTTGATGTTTTTCAAAGTCTTTCTTTAGTTGTCAAGTATATATTGGAAATACAATTGTCTTTTTACTTGAAGTAGCGGTTGAACAAGCCCTCGAAGCCTTTGCCGTGACGAGCCTCGTCCTTTGCCATCTCGTGTACAGTGTCGTGGATTGCATCGAGATCCAACTGCTTTGCGCGCTTTGCAATGCGGTACTTGTCGCTATTGGCCTCAGCCTCGGCATTCATGCGCTTCTCGAGGTTTGTCTTTGTATCCCAGACACAGTCGCCCAAGAGCTCGGCAAACTTTGCTGCGTGCTCAGCCTCTTCCCATGCATAACGCTTGAAAGCCTCTGCAATCTCGGGATAGCCCTCGCGATCGGCCTGGCGGCTCATTGCAAGGTACATGCCTACCTCTGTGCAC
>JAFZFO010000068.1 GCA_017555845.1 Bacteroidaceae bacterium
CCTTTGCGTAGCAACCGCCCTCGAAGTTGAACACTGAGTCGTCGTCCCAACCGTGCTCGTCGTCACCGATAAGCATACGCTTTGGATCTGTTGAAAGAGTAGTCTTACCTGTACCTGACAAACCGAAGAAGATAGCTGTCTCGCCCTTCTCGTTAGTGTTTGCAGAGCAGTGCATTGAAGCGATACCCTGGAGTGGCAAGTAGTAGTTCATCATTGAGAACATACCCTTCTTCATCTCACCACCATACCATGTGTTGAGGATGATCTGCTCCTTAGATGTCAAGTTGAATACAACTGCTGTCTCAGAGTTCAAACCGAGCTCCTTGTAGTTCTCAACTGCTGCCTTAGAAGCGTTGTATACTACGAAGTCTGGCTCGCCGAATGCCTCGAGCTCCTCAGCTGTAGGACGGATGAACATGTTTGTTACGAAGTGAGCCTGCCAAGCAACCTCCATGATGAAGCGAACCTTCAAACGTGTAGCAGGGTTAGCACCGCAGAATGCGTCAACAACGAACAACTTCTTGTTAGAGAGCTCCTTTGTAGCGATCTCCTTCAAAACGTTCCAAGCCTCTGTTGTAACAGGCTTGTTGTCGTTCTTGTACTCCTCTGATGTCCACCATACAGTGTTCTCTGATGTTGCATCCTTAACGATGAACTTATCCTTAGGAGAACGACCTGTGTAAACACCTGTCATTACGTTTACTGCACCGAGCTCAGTCTCCTGACCTACTTCAAAACCCTCAAGACCGGGCTTTGTCTCCTCTGCGAACAACTGCTCGTAAGAAGGATTGTGAAGAATCTCCACAGCACCGGTGATACCATACTTGGTAAGATCTAATGTTGCCATAATTCTAAAAATAAATTATAAGTTAATATTTTTTGTTATTTCACTTTTTTGAGCACTTCCGGCACTTGTCGATGCAAATTGCCGAGTTCTCCGAATGCAAATATATATCATTTTGTTTAATGTCCAAAACTAATTACGGAAAAATTTCCGTAATTGTTGCAAAAAATGTTGTTTTTGATTGTTTTTGGTCATTTTTTCAATGGATTTTTGTTATTTATTTGCTTGTTTTGGTGGTTTTTTGTGTTTCTAATGTCAAGATAATGCAATAAAAGCTTGCGTTTGTTTTTGTAATTTTTGATAATTCTGACATTTTGCATTCCAAGCGTCTTGCTTGTGAAATGTGCAGTTTTTTTCCTCAAATATTCTTTCTTAATATAAAATTATTATCTTCGCGGTGCTAACAATGATATAATAGTACAAAAACCCACAACTGATAAAACAAATAGATTATGAGCGAGAAAATTACAATGCCTTGGGAAGACCGTCCCGAAGGATGCGCCGATGTAATGTGGCGCTATTCGCAGAACCCTGTTATCGGCCGTTATGCGATTCCTACTTCAAACAGTGTCTTCAACAGTGCTGTCGTGCCATTTGGCGATGGTTATGCGGGCGTGTTCCGTTGCGATAACAAAGCGGTGCAGATGAATATCTTTGCAGGTTTCAGCAAGGATGGTATCAACTGGGAGATTGAGCATGAGCCTATCGTGTTCAAAGCCGGTAATACCGAGATGATTGAGTCTGAATATAAATATGACCCACGCGTTACATGGATTGAGGACCGTTATTGGATTACATGGTGCAACGGTTACCATGGACCGACAATCGGTATTGCCTATACCTATGACTTCAAGGAGTTCTTCCAGTGCGAGAATGCATTCTTGCCATTCAACCGCAATGGTGTGCTGTTCCCCGAGAAGATCAACGGCAAGTATGCGATGTTGAGCCGTCCAAGCGACAATGGACACACTCCATTCGGCGATATCTATATCAGCTACAGCCCCGATATGAAGTACTGGGGCGAGCACCGTTGTGTGATGAAAGTGACTCCATTCCCCGAGAGTGCTTGGCAGTGTACAAAAATAGGTGCCGGTTCAGTGCCCATCCTCACCGATGAGGGCTGGTTACTGTTCTATCATGGTGTAATCAATACCTGTAACGGTTTCCGTTACTCTATGGGTGCGGCTCTGCTCGACAAGAACGATCCTTCAAAGGTCCTCTACCGCACAAAACCATATCTGCTTGCTCCTGCAGCTCCTTATGAACTTGCCGGAGATGTGCCTAACGTGGTATTCCCATGTGCTGCGCTTCACGAAGGTGACAAGGTTGCCGTTTACTATGGTGCAGCCGACACTGTTGTAGGTATGGCATTCGGTTACATCAGCGAGATTATTGATTTCATGAAGAAGAACTGCTGCAAATAAATTCTATCTGGTTGGATTACAAAGTTGCACGGTGGCAAAATTTTGCCACCGTGCAACTTATTTACTTTCCGTTTTAACCGCACTCCGTGCGCTTGAAACTTGGCTGCGCTCGCGGTAAAACACTAAAGCAAGCTTTGTGTTTTGCTCACTTGCACAAGTTTTCACCTTTCACCTTTGACCTTTCCCCTTTCTTCCAGCCTTTGCATCCACTCATACCAGTTGGGGATGTACAATGTGGCAACGAGTGTATTCAACAGCATACCGAACACTACTGCCGCACCAAGCGAGAGGCGTGCACCGGCTCCAGCTCCGTCGGCAAACAATAGCGGCATCACACCAAGTACAAAGGCAAGTGATGTCATGAGGATGGGGCGCAGACGTACATGCCCGGCCTCGGCGGCGCTCTGGCGTATGTCGTTACCGCCTTTCCTGAAGTCACGGGCGAACTCAACAATGAGAATGCCGTTCTTTGCGCTAAGGGCTATGAGCAGCACAATACCAATCTCGGTGTATATGCTCACGGGAATGCCGGCGATAATACATCCCAGGATTGCACCAAGCAGGGCAATGGGCACGCCCATTATGGCAGCGATGGGGCTTGTCCAGCTCTCGTACTGCGCTGCAAGGACAAGGAATGCCACAAGCAGTGCAAGGGCAAGGATGATTATGGTGTTCTGTCCCGCGGCATTCTCCTGAAAGGCTACGCCTGTCCACTCATACCCGAACTCATCGCCCAATTGTGCCTTGAACAGTTGTGCGACATCCTCCATTACCTGGCTCGAACTGTAACCCTGTGCGGTATTGGCTGTGACGGTGGCGCTGTTGTACATGTTGTAGCGCACGAGCTGGTCGCTGCCGAGCACCTCGTCGGTGGTAACGAAACTGCTGAAGGGTACCATCTCGCCCTTGTCATTGGCAAGGCTAAGCTGCATTATGCTCTCAATGAGTTTCTGGTTGCGTTCACTTGCCGACATCTTTACCTGCCATATGCGCCCAAGCAGTACAAAGTCGTTGACATAGAGCGAGCCCATATAGTAGCTCAGGGTATAGAGTACGTTGCCAATGTCCAGCCCCATTGAGATGGCCTTGTCGCGGTCAATGTTTATACGGTATTGCGGAACATCGGCCTCAAAGGAACTGTTCATGGATGCTATGGCCTTTTCATTGCCATAACTTTGCGTGAGGGCATCGACTGCTTTCTGCAGTTCGGTCATTCCAAGTGCCTTGCGGTCCTCGACCTGCATCTGCAAGCCACCTACGTTGCCTATGCCGGGTATTGCCGGTGGAACAAAGGCGAAGCACTGTGCCTCTTCAATTTCAACATATGCCTGCTCGTTGAAACGCTCTACAATGGCCGCCGCCGATTCGCTCTTCTTCTTGCGCAGGCTCCAGTCCTTGAGTACCACAAAAACGCTTGCGGCGTTGCTCTGTCTGCCGCTGTTCATTATGCTGAAACCGCTGATGCTGATGTTGGTCTTTACCTCCGGGTATGAGGATATTATCTTCTCGACCTTGGCGGCAACGGCCTCGGTGCGCGAGAGTGAACTTGCAGGCGGCAACTGCACGCTTACAATGAAATAGCCGTCATCCTCGGCGGGGATAAAGGTTGTCGGCTGTACCCTGAACAGGTATATGGCCACGGCAACCATCGCTGCAAAGCTTATTGCGGCTATCCATGCGCGGCGTAGCAGGAACGATACAAAGCCGTCATAACCTCTTTGCAAAAGGTCGTATCCTTTGTTGAACATGCGGAAGAACCATCCTTTTTTGCTGCTCTTTGTGGGGCGTAGCAACAGTGCACTCAGCGCGGGGCTCAGTGTAAGTGAGTTGAAACCGCTGAAAAGGGTAGCGGTGGCAATGGTAAGCGCGAACTGCTTGTACAGCTCGCCCGAGATGCCGCCAATCATGGTGGTGGGGATGAATACTGCCATCATCACAAGTACCACACCCACGATAGGGCCGCTTATCTCCTCCATTGCCTTCTCGGTTGCCTCGCGTGGTGGCAATCCCTCTTCGTCAATGATGCGTGTGGCGTTCTCAACCACCACAATCGCATCATCGACCACTATGGCTATTGCAAGTATGAGTCCAAAGAGGGTGAGGGTGTTGATTGTAAAGCCGAGCAACAGCATTACGGCAAATGTACCAATGAGCGATACCGGGATGGTAAGGCAGGGAATGAGCGTTGCTCTCCAGTTCTGCAAAAAGAGGAATATGACAAGAATTACCAGTATTGTGGTTTCGACAATGGTAAATAGTACCTCCTTTATTGAACTGCTTACCACCTCGGTGGTGTCAAGCGCTATCTGGTATTGCACCTCGGGCGGGAATGCTGTCGCCAGCATCTCCATTCTCTCCCTTACGGCTTTTGAAACGGCAAGCGAACTTGAACCGGGCGATTGGTAGACGGCAAGTGCTGCGGTTGGCTTGCCGCGCAGCTTTGATGATGACGAGTAGGTCTCGCTGCCAATATCAATCTTTGCTATATCGCCAAGGCGCAGCATGTCGGCACCGTCGTTGCGTATGACAATGTTCGCGAACTCCTTGGCGCTGCTCAGGCGACCCTGTACGTTGAGGGTGTATTGGAAGGCATTGTCGGCACTGGAGTCAAGTGTCTGTCCCACATAACCGGCCGACACTGCAAGGTTCTGCTTGCTGATGGCCTGGTACACCTCGGCAGCCGAAATGCCGCGTATGCGCATTGCTTCGGGATCGAGCCACACACGCATTGAGTATTTGCCGGCTCCCATGATGTCAACACCGCCCACTCCTGGGGTGCGTGTGAGCTGGTCGACAAGCTGCAGCTGTGCATAGTTCGAGAGGTAGAGCTGGTCATAGTTCTCGTCGCCCGTGAGGGTTATGAAAAGCACGATGTTGGTCGATTGCTTCTGCACCGTCACGCCTTGCTGTGTAACCTCGGTAGGCAGTGAGTTGAGTGCTATGTTCACACGGTTCTGCACCAGCACGGTTGCCATGTCAATATCGGTGCCCACCTCAAAGGTTACTGTAAGGCTGTATGTGCCGGATGACGATGATGTAGAGCTCATATAGAGCATGCCGTCCACTCCGTTTACCTGTTGCTCGATGGGAATTCCCACTGTCTGGGCAATGGTTTCGGCATTCGCTCCAGGGTACACCGCCGTGACCTGCACGGTTGGTGGTGTGATGGATGGGTATTGGTCTATGGGCAGCACAAAGATGGAAACGCCGCCGGCAACCAGCAACAGCAGTGAAAGTACCGTTGCGAAAATTGGACGTTCAATGAAGAATTTGGAGAATTTCATAAGCGTAGTTGTTTGGTAATTACTCCATTATTGGCTCAATAGGCATCCCGTTGCGCACTTTGAGAAGTGCTTTTGTAACGTACCGTTCATCGGGTTCGAGACCGGCTGTGACAAGGCGCATGGTGTCATCGATTATGTTTCCTGTCTCAATGCGGCGGTATTCCACTTCGTTCTGCGGGTTCACTACATAGATGAATTTTCCTGTCTGGTCAGTACCAATTGACGCATCCTTGATGAGCAGGGCATCCTTGATGTTGTCATATGGCATGATGATGCTTATGTAGCTGCCGCTCTTCAGCAGGCCGTCACTGTTGGGCAGTTCGGCGCGTATCTGCAACGTTCCTGTACCGGTGTTCACGTTGGGTGCAAGATAGTCGATGGTGGCGTTGCGCTCTATGATGTTACCCTCGCCAAGCGTGAAGGTTATATTGCTCTGGTCGATGCTGCCGTTTTTGGCGAGCGCTTTCCTGAACCATTGGATATCGGGGATGTCAAAGAATGCGTACATCAGGTCGTCCTTGTAAAGTCGGCAGAGTTCCACTGGAGACATTTCTCCGGCAATGTATGCGCCTGTGGGCTGTTTGGCAAGTCCGACACTGCCATCGGCTGGAGCTTCGATGTAGCAATATCCGAGTTTGGTCTGTGCTGTCTTGAGCGCCGCTCTGGCATTGGATACTGCGGCATTGCAACTCTCTACACGGCTTTTGGCCTGTAGCACTTCAATCTCGCTCACGGCATTGCTGCTTATGGCTGCCTGCATGCGCTCGTAATTGCTGCGGGCATACTCCTGTTCGGCAATGGCTGTCTGCAGGCTTGCCTGTGCCTGTGTCACTGCATTCTCATAGAGAGTGGGCTCTATCACAAAGAGCAGGTCGCCTTTCTTTACGCGGCTGCCCTCAATGAAATTACGCTTGATGATGCTGCCGTTGACACGTCCCATGATTGATATGGTGGCGTCGGCTTCAAGGAACCCTGGATATTCGCGTGTGAGGGTAATTTCCTTTACAATTGGGGTGGCGACCTCAATGGGTAGCTTTGTGCCACCGGTGGCAGGCTCGGGTTTCTTGTGGCATGCTGTAATGGCCAGCAGTGCCACGGCAAATAACAGTCTTTTCATATAGGAAGTTTTTGTTGGTTCTTACCATCCGCCGCCAAGGGCTTCATAGAGTTTTACAAGGTATATGAGTGAGCCACCCGACGCCTGGACAAGATAGTTCTGATAGCTAAGCAGGGTGCGCTGTGCATCAAGTACGTTCTGGAATGGTGTGAGTCCCTGCTTGTAGAGCTCCAGAGAGAGTGAGAGTGTCTCCTGGTTCTGGTTCACGGCCTCGCGTAGCGCCACAATCTGTGTAATGGAGTTCTCGTACTCAGACATTGCACTCTCCACCTCCTGCATGGCTGTGAGCATCTTTTCGTTGAAATCCAGTATGCTGCCGTCGAGTGCCGCACGTGCCTCGCGTGTGGCATTTACCCTGTCGTTGCCACTGAAGATGTTCCACTTGATTGTCGGGGCAATCTCCCAGGTAAGGCTCTTGGAACGGAACAGTGATTTCATTTCGCCCGATGCAAATCCTATTGAGCCGTTGATGAGCAGCTGCGGGAACCAGTCGCGTCTTGTCGCTCCAAGCAACGCAGCATTGGCCTCCACTTGCCGCTCTGCGGCGCGCAGGTCGGGGCGGCGGAGCAGCAGTTCGGCAGGTATGCCCACACCAATGGGGGCAATGTATGATGGCAAGGCATATCCCTCCTTTAGCCAACCGTCAAGTTCTTCGGGGAACGTACCAAGCAATACCGCCATGGCATTGCGGTAGCTGTCAATGGTGGCCTGCATTGCGGGAATCTGTGCAATTGTGCTTTGATAGACGCTTCGTGCTTGCGAGACGTCGAGTTTGGATGCGAGGCCGCTGTTGTAGCGTGCAATGGTGATGTTCAGGATCTCCAGTTGTGATGCCACATTCTTACGCAATACCCACATCTCGGCAAGCGACTGCCGCAGTGAAAAGTAGGTTGTCGCTACATTGGCAACGAGTGATACCATTACGGCATTGTACTCCTCCTCGGTTGCCATGAACAACTTTTTCTGGGCTTTGGAACGCATGTATATGCTGCCGAACACGTCGGCCTGCCATTGCATTGACACGGCGGTGCTGAACTCACCCTCCCACGCCTCGTTGTACATGGTGGAGGCAATGTTGCCGCTTGTCTTTGCACGTTGCCATCCTATGCCCAAATTGAATTGCGGCATCAGGTTGCTTTGTGCACTACGCCACGCGGCACGCGCCTTCTTTATGTTCTCCATTGCGGCAAGCACCGAGTAGTTGCTGTTGCTTGCAACGGCAATCAAAGAGTCGAGTACCGGGTCGTTGAATCTGCGCCACCACTCATCGTCAACCGGGAGTGTCTGGTTGAAAATGATCCTTTCGTTCCAACTGTCGGGCAGTGGCTCCTCTGTCAATATCTCGCCTTGAAGGACCGAGCGTCCTTGTTCTCCATCCTGTTGGGCAGTAACCTTGCCTGCCGCCATGAGAATGATAAACAGTAGAATAGAAACCTTTCTCATATGTGTAAACCTTTAGCAAGGAATAAACACACTGATGAGGCTTTTGGTTGCTTGAAATGGATAAAGGTATATAAAGCAATCGGGGTGACCGTTTGGCCACCCCGATTGCTTGTCTGTAATTACCACCATTTTGTTGGTGTATCGCTCATCTCTATTGTGAGCGTGCCGCTTGCGGCAATGTCGCTGTGCTCAATGTATGGCAGGTTGTGAGGCTTGCCGTTGAGCATTATGCTCTTGATGTAGATGTTGCTCTCGCTGTTGCCCGTTGTCTCGATGATGAACTTGCCGCCTTTGACGGTGAGTTCGGCGCGGTCAACGGTTGGAGAACCGAACCAGTAGCGTGCACCGGCAGGCTCAACCTGGTAGAAACCGAGAGCCGACATCAGATACCATGCCGACATCTGTCCCATGTCCTCGTTACCCGAGAGACCGTCGAAATCGTTGCGGTATTGTGTTGCCATAACCTCGCGCACGCGCTCGGCAGTCTTCTGTGGCTCGCCAAGCATTGTATAGAGGTAAAGGATGTGATGGCTTGGCTCGTTGCCGTGTGCGAACTGGCCGATGAGGCCCGAAATGTCGGGCGATGCATCGCCTTCAATTGTCGATGGAGCAAGGAAAAGTGAGTCGAGTCGTGCGATACATGCCTCCTTGCTGCCGAACATCTCGGCATAGTTCTCAATGTCGTGAGGAACCAACCATGTATACTGCCAAGCGTTGCCCTCGCAGTAGTCGTTGGCGCGGTGGGCCGAGAAGTATGGGTTGAATGGAGAGCGGAACTTGCCGTCTACATCGACACCACGGATAAAGCCTGTACCTTTATCAAAGAATGTGCGGTAGCTGTGGCTCATCTTTGTGAAGTGCTCATAGTCGTCCTGCTTGCCCAATGCCTTTGCTGCGTTGGCTGCTGCAGCATCGGCAATGGCATACTCCATGTCAAAGGCTACAGCCTCGCTGAAGATGTCGCATGGGATGTAGCCATACTTGTGGCGGTGCTCCTTACCGCGCTCCTCAACAGCCGCTGTCTGCTTGATGGCAGCGAATGCTGCTTCGTGGTCAAAGCCCCCGATACCCTTTACGATAGCGTCGGCTACAACAGGGATGCCTGGGTCGCCCACCATGCAGTCAGTCTCGTTACCCCAAAGATGCCATACTGGGAGGTCGCCCTGCTTGTCGCAGATGTCAACCATTGTTGCAACGAACTCTCCGGCCTTTTCGGGGTGGATGATAGTCATCAAAGGCTGTTTTGCACGGTATGTATCCCAAAGTGAGAAGCAGGTGTAACGTGGCTTTTCGCTGTTGTATACCTGGTCATCGGCACCGCGGTAATCGCCGTTGATGTCGCTGAAAAGCATTGGCGCAATCATGGCGTGGTACATTGCTGTGTAGAAGATCTTCTTCTGCTCCTGGTCCTTTATTTCAACTTTTATGCGTGCAAGTTCATTCTCCCAAGCGTCAACGGCAGCTGCCTGAACTGCAGCAAAATCCCATGCAGGGATCTCGCTCTCAAGAGCAAGCTTTGCACCGTCGATGCTTACCGGTGAAATTGCCACTTTGAGCATAACCTCCTCGCCGGCAGCTGTGCTGAATGATGCACGGCCATACATGTTTTCATGTCCCTTCAGTTCAAAACTGTCGAAAGGCTTTGCGAACTCTGCAGCAAAGTAGATGCGCTGGTTCTTTGCCCATCCCTTTGAGTAGCGGTAACCGACAACGCGGTTGTTGCCCTCGGCCTGCATGAATGTCTCGGTGCTCTTGTCCCAGCAACCGCCGTTCTCAAGGTCAAAGACGATGGCCGCCTCCTGGCTCTCGGGGAATGTGTAGCGGTGCAATCCCACGCGTGCGGTGGCTGTCATCTCGGCCTTGATGCCGTAACGCATGAGTGGCACGCTGTAGTAGCCTGGCTTTACAATCTCATTTGTACGCTCGGCCATTGACCACAAGCCGCTATTGGGGTTGTCAATTGTTCCGCGCTCGTATGTCACTTCGCCTGTAACCGGCATTACGGTAACATCAAAAAGGTCGCCGATACCTGTTCCGCTCAAGTGGGTGTGTGAGAAACCTATTACCGATGCCTCATCCTGATGATAGCCCGAGCACCAGTCCCATGTCTGGTTGATGCTGGTGGGGCCCAACTGTACCATACCGAAAGGTACGCTTGCGCCCACGAAAACGTGACCGTGTCCGCCGCTACCGATGAGCGGGTTTACATAGTCGGTCAATCTCTCCTGCTGCTCTGCAGGTTGCTGCGCACATGCTGTCAATAGCAGCGCAAGTGCCATTATGCTGTTCTTCATTATCTTCATTTTGCCTCTTTTTTAAGTGTGAGTCTGATGTTTGCGTTGTCGAGCAACTGCTTGTGTGTTATGCGGTAACCCTGCTGCTTGCCATTGAGCTGAATGTTGTCAATGTAGTGGCAGTCGGCAGTTGGGCGGTCGCACTCGATTGTTATTCCCTCGCCCGGAGTGGCAATGTGTACTTTGTCGAATACCGGTGTGGTTATGGTATATGTAGGTTCGCCTGGGCAGTCGGGGTAGATACCCATCATTGAGAATACTGCCCATGCCGACATTGTACCTGTGTCATCGTTGCCGGGGATGCCGTCGGGGGCGTTCCTGTAGTGGTTGTCGAGGATGTTCTTTATCTCCTTCTGTGTACGCCACTCCTCGCCCTTCACGCGGCTGAAAAGGTAGGCATATACGATGTCGGGTTCGTTTGCAGGGTCGTAATGCTCATTGTCGAACACTGCCTGCAAGCTCTTGATGAAGTTCTTCTTGCCACCCATGAGCTTTGTGAGACCTTCAAGGTCGTGTGGAACTGCAAATGTGTAGCACCATGCCGAAGCCTCGTGGAAGCCAGGCACGTTCTCGAAGTTCTTTCCTGTGGCAGGGTCAAAGTCGCCAAGGAACTTGCCTTCCTTTGTGAGTGGGCGCAGTGTGCCGTGCTCCTTACAGAAGTAGCGGCGGTAGCTCTGTGAACGCTTGATGAACTCCTTTGCGCGTGCCTTGTCGCCAAGTGAGTCGGCAAGCTGTGCAATGGCATAGTCGGCCGAGCAGTATTCAAGTGCGTGCGATACTGAGTTGTCGCCCGAAAGGTCGTTCGAGAAGTACCACAATGGAATGTATCCACCCTTTATATAAGGGTCAATGTCGGGGCGTATGAGGTTCTTTGCACCCTCGGTAGTTGCCGACTTGAGCATTGCCTTGTATGCAGTCTCAATGTCAAAGTCACGTAAACCCTTTATCCAGCTGTCGGCAATGACAATGGCAGCGGGGTCGCCCTCCATTGTGAATGTCTCGCGGCCGAAGAGCTCCCAGCGTGGCAACCATCCCCAATCCTCGTACATTCCCACCATTGTGCGCAGCATGTCAATCTGGCGCTCGGGGTATACGAGTGTGAGCAACTGATGCAGGTTGCGGTATGTATCCCAGAGCGAGAACACAGTGTAGCGTGTGTAGTCGCTCTTGCCTGTCTCGCCGTTCTCCATCTTTGGATACTCTCCATTGACATCACTGATGATGCTTGGGTGGATGAGTGCGTGGTACAGTGCGGTGTAGAAGATTGTCTGCTGCTCCTTTGTGCCACCCTCTATGCGTATGCGGCCAAGGTCGTTGTTCCACTGCTCGACAGCCTGCGCATGTACAGCATCAAACTCCTTGCCCTGCTGCTCGGCGTTGAGGTTCTCTCTCGCATTCTCTATAGAAACGAAAGATACGCCCATCTGCACGGTAATCTGCTCGCCGTCGGTAAGGTCATCGTAGCAGAAACGGTAGCCGATGTTGTCGCCGGCAACCTCGCGGTAGTAGTTCTCGTATAGCTTGTATGTGCCGTCATCGGGGGTCCAGTCAGCCTCCACACCTGTCAGTGCCGGTTGGAACTTCCATGCTCCTTCGCTTGTCGGAGCCTTTGACACGCGCATCACGAAATATACGGGAAATACAGCCTGTGTAGTGTAACAGAATGTTCCGAGCAACTTGAATCCCTCGACCTCGGTGCTGCTCACACGGCGCACCATGGCACCACACTCGTTTGTGAGTCCCTGTCCCAGGTTCAGGATGATGTTTCCTTTACCGGCGGGGAAGGTATAGCGCTCGCACGATGAACGTGTGGTGGCTGTAACCTCGGTCTTGATGCCATATTTTGTCAACTCGTTGCTGTAATAGCCGGGAGTTGCCTTCTCGTTTGTATATTCCGAGCCGTAGCTGAAATAGTTCACGTCAAGTTCTCCGCTTGTAGGCATTACCAACAGGGATGACGCCTCGGGGCAACCCACACCGCTGAGGGCAACATGGGCATAGCCTGTGAAGAACTTGTTGTTGTACTCATAAGGTGCCGACCACCAGCGCTGGTCCTTGTCAAAGACATTGAGGTCCGAGCCCATTACGTTGAATGGAACAACCGACATCATGCCGTTAGGAGTGACAGCACCTGGGTTGGTGGTACCGAAATTGGTAGTTCCGATGAACGGGTTTACCAAGTCGGTGGGCTTCTGTGCCATTGTCATTGCCGGAGCAAGCAACAGCAGCAGTGATGAAATTATTTTTCTTATCATAATATCCGTTTATGCCTGTTTCTTGTCAAGTTCACTGAGTGCAAACGCGTATGCTCCAACAGATACAGCCTTGCTTGCACCAAGTTTTGAAATAGCGATACCTACTCGTTTCTGGCAGTCGTAGTCTACGTATCTATCCTCGCCGTAAACTTTTACTTTCTTGGTCTCTCCCTTTGCAAAAAGCGCGAATTCATCGGCATTTTCCAGGTCATATACCTTCATCTGTACAAGGTTGACCTCGTCGCCGCCAAGGGTGCGAAGTTTTGAACGCATCTCTTCAAGAAGCGCAGGCATGATCCAACGGCTTGCAGCTGATACACCGCCGCCAATTACAACAAGACCGTCAATGATGGTCACTGCAGTAGAGATAGCTGCACCGGCAACACGGCCCAATGATGCAAAAGCCTCCTTTGCTGCAGCCTGGTCGCCCTCGCGTGTTCCATCGGCAATCTCGCATATATCCTTTGGAGTGAGGCCGTGGTCAGGGTTACCGCTCTGCTCGCCATATACACGGCAGACAGCACGGATGGCAACTCCGTCCTCTACGATTACATCGGGCATATCCCTGTGGCGCAGGCAGAATGTCTCGACGCATGAGTTGTCGCCGCGGTTAAGGTTGTTGTCAATGACAACACCAATGCCGAATCCTGTACCAAGAGTGTAACCGATGAGGTTCTTGTACTGCTTTGTAGAGCCAAGCTCCTTCAGACGGCTGTTGATCTCGGGCAGCATGCCGCAGAGAGCCTCGCCATAGGCAAAGAGGTCGCCGTCGTTGTTGATGAATACGGGCACACCGAACTTGCTCTCGAGGAACGCGCCAAGCGCAACACCGTCGCGGAACGATGGGAAGTTTGGCAGGTAACCGCCGATGATGCCGTTAGGATAGTCGGCAGGGCCGGGGAATGCGAAGCTGATGGCAACGGGTTTCTCATCCAGCTTGTCAAAAACCTGCTTGAATCCGTTTACCATGTTCTGGAGGCAAAGGTCGAGGTCGTGTGACTGTGCCGGTACTGATACGGGGTCGATGATGAACTCTCCGGCCTTCATGGCTCCGAATACGAAATTTGTTCCACCTGCGTCGAGTGTGGCAACAATGCGGTTGTCTTTCTTGTACATAGTGTTATAAGTTTTTATTCTGTTATTGCTTTTGAGTATTCCTTGATGATGTTGATTGTGGTGGTGTCGCAGTCAAAGACCGAGTACCAGCCCTGTGGCTCGTGAGGAGGATCGCTCAAGTAGTCGTCGCCTGCCTGCCACACAAGGTCGCGTGGTCGTCCGCTACCGCCCCAACCCCAGAAGTTGCATCCCGCAATGGGATTGCCCTGCTCGACACTGTTCTTTACCTGCTCGAATATGAAACGGTAGAACATGTCACGGCTGTCGGTGGGGATGTCTGTGCCCGATATGTTGTCCTTGCGTGAGTAGCCGAACTCTTCAATGACAAGTGGTTTGTTGAGCTTCTTTGCAAGTTCAATGTGCTCGGCAATGTAATTGCCACTCTCCAGACAAGCATTCTCAATGCCGCTGTCCGGGTTCGAGCGTGGTGCCCACCCCCAGTTTACAGGCCATATGTGTATTGTCAGGTAGTCGATGTTCTTGTCGGCATGGATCTTTTCGCACAGTTCCATGTCCACTTCGCAACCTATGTAACCCTCGCTGCCGGTCGATACCATGTGGTTGGGGTCGATGCTCTTTATCAAGGCTGCTGCATCAGATATCCATGTTGCAAAAGCCTCCTTGTTGTCCTTTGCGAATGGGCGTGGCTCGTTGCATAGCTGCCATGCCATAATTGCAGGCTCGTCCTTGTACAAGCGTCCGGTAATGCTGTTCTGGCGTGAAACGATTGCCTTGATGTAGTCGTTATACATTCCAATGGCCTTTGGCTCGCGTGAAAAGTTGGCGCAGTACTCCACATATCTGTTGTAGCCTCCGTCCTCGTTGGTGTTGGGTGAGTCGCCATAACCGCACTCTTTCAGGTAGAAACCGTAGCCTCCGCTCCAGTCCCATGCGTTGTTCAGGTAAATGACAGCATCCATGCCGCGCTTGTCAAGTTCGGCAATCACAAAGTCTAATCCTTTGAGGATTGTGTCGTTGAGCACTCCCGGGGCTGTCTGCAGATAGGGCTTTGCCGGGTTTGCAAGCGCGCTGCCGGCATCGGGGCCTGTGAGTATTCTCAGGTTGGTGACACCTATGCTCTTCAAATGGTCGAGTTCATTGCAAAGGCGCTCTCTGTTGCCGCCTTCTCCCTCGGAGCCCAGGACCGAGGCATACCACATGTTGGTACCTATGTAGTGATAGGGCTTGCCGTCCTTTATGAACTGTGTGCCTTGTTGGGCAACGAGTGTGTTGACGCTGTTCTCTGTTGCATTCTTGCTGCAACCGCTGATTATTGTAGCTGCCATGACGAGCAGGAACCAGATTGTTTTTCGTGCTTTCATTTTCTTAATGCGATATCTCTGCGAAGATAGCAAAAGGATTTTAAGAAACGAATATCTATCCGTTTTTTGTGCCGGGAATATACTACTTTTATTTTATAATGTGAGGTTTTTCAATTTTTTCTCCCCGCAATTGCCTTTTTGGTTACAATTTGTATATCTTTGCACGTATTGCACGAATTGATAAATAAACAAAACACTATAAACATATGGAAAACGTGAACAAATATCTGCGTGTGGCATATACACTTTTGTCACACCGTGACGGTGAGTGTGAAGAGGTTGAAAAGACAACCCGTGAGCAACCTTTTGCCTTCCTGACAGGCGTTGGCTACACACTCGACGCATTCGAGGAGAATCTCAAGGACCTTAAGAAGGGCGATTCTTTTGACTTTACAATTCCTTTTGCCGATGCATACGGCGAGTATGACCCTGACCATGTACAGGATTTCGACCGCGAGGTATTTACCATTGACGGCAAGTTCGATTCAGCGCATATCTATGAGGGTAATGTGGTTGAAATGATGCGTGCCGACGGCTCTCCAATCCTGGGCACAGTGAAGGAGGTTACTCCATTGAAGGTTGTCATGGACTTCAACCATCCGCTTGCAGGTTGCGACCTGCAGTTTGTAGGCAGTGTTGTCGAGGCACGTCCTGCAAAGGAGTCGGAGTTGAAGAAATTCTATGACTCATTGAAGGCATCATGCAGTTGTGGTGGCGGTTGCAGCGGTTGCAATGGCGGCAGTTGTGGCGGCGATGGCGGCTGCGAAGGTGGTTGTTGTCACTAAAAAACGAAAAGATGAATAGTATCGGCAGTCTTTTGCGCCTTACCACATTCGGGGAGTCGCACGGGGTGGCGATCGGCGGTGTGCTCGATGGCTACCCGGCCGGTGTGCTCATTGATGAGGAGTTCGTACGTGGCGAGATGAGGCGCCGTCGCCCGGGGCAGAGTGCGATTACCACATCGCGCAACGAGGCCGATGAGGTGCAGTTCCTTTCAGGTATCTTCGAAGGACGCTCCACCGGAACTCCCATAGCCTTTACTATTGTCAACAATAATAACCGCAGTGCCGATTACGACAATCTGCGCGAGGCTTTCCGTCCGTCGCATGCCGACTATGTCTATGACCGTAAATATGGCGTGCGCGACCATCGTGGAGGTGGCCGCTCGTCGGCTCGTGAGACGGCTGTGAGGGTCTGTGCTGGAGCATTGTCCAAATTGGCCTTGAAACAATTGGGTATAGAAATCACTGCCTATACATCGCAGGTGGGCGATATAGCTCTTGCCGGAAATTATACAGCATACGACCTGTCCCAGGCTGAAAGCAATGCTGTACGTTGTCCCGATGCAGCAGCTGCAGCAGCTATGGAGCAACTGATATTGGATGTAAAACGTGATGGCGACACCATCGGTGGCGTCGTCACTTGCGTCGTAAAGGGTGCGCCTGTCGGCTTGGGCGAGCCTTTGTATGACAAGCTTTCAGCATCACTTGCTTCGGCAATGCTCTCAATCAATGCTGCCAAAGGATTCGACTATGGCAATGGTTTCGCTGCGGCAACCGGGCGTGGCTCTCGGCAGAACGATATCTTCTACAACGATGGCGACGGTGTTGCTACCCGTACCAATAACAGCGGTGGTATTCAGGGCGGTATCTCAAACGGTAATGACATCTATTTCAGGGTAGCATTCAAGCCTGTGGCTACTGTGCTCATGGAACAGCCTACCGTTACAAAGGATGGCGTTGAGACTACATTGCTGTCTCGTGGCCGTCACGATCCATGTGTCGTTCCCCGTGCCGTACCGGTTGTAGAGGCTATGGCGGCATTGGTTGTCCTTGACCATTATATGCTCGACAGGGCAAGGAAAGGACTCTTTTCTTAAGTAAATGAAAATCACATGAATATGGGAAAAAATATGCATGGCCGTCTGCAAGAGGAGAAGGACGTGGCTCCCGTTCCCTCCAGCTCGATGGCTGCAGCGTTGGGCCGATTGTCTTCGCTTGTGTTCGGTAATCTGTTCGCGATATTGTTTTTTGTGGCAGTATGGGGATTGCTGGTATTCCGTGAGTCGGCACAGCTGTTCCGTATAAATGAACTCTCGGTCTTTCTATATGACGATCTTTTCTATGAAGAGATGATGTCAATGCCTGCCGGTATTCTATACTATGTGGCAAGCTGGCTTGTGCAGTTCTTCTATTATCCGGTGTTGGGCGCAACGATATATGTGGCGCTTCTTGCACTCGTGTATTGGCTTACATACAAGGTGTTCGACATTCCAAAACGGTTCAGGCTGTTGGCGATGCTGCCGGTTGTAGCCCTGTTGGCCACGAATACACAACTTGGCTATTGGATATTCTATATAAAGATACCGGGTTATTATTATGTAGCATTGCTGGGAGTGCTTCTTTCGCTTTTGGCAATGTGGGCTGTCAAAAAGTTACATGTATATCTGAAACCGTTTGCCATCGCCGCATGGATATATCTTCTGTATCCTTGTCTCGGTGTATATGCTTTGGTGTCGGGTGTTGTCATGGCTGTCTATACCTTGTGCAGTGCTATAGCTTCCAAAGATGGAGCCGTTAAAGTTGCAATCTCTTCGGTTACAATGCTTGCGGCTGTCGCTACGGCGTATTTTGTACCACCGCACTATTATAAGCGTTATACTACAGTGCCTATCGAAGAGGTATATACTGTTGGTGTTCCTGTTTCTCAATGGAAAAGTGAACATGTTCCCAATAATGAAGACAAGGATAGGGAGGTTTCCGTAATCAAGGGCGTGAATGGCCGTGTGGGATATCCTGTTGATAAGGTGCTGACCAAGTTCAGAATGAATATTGATGGCAGTTTCTCTCAAAAGGCTTTTGCCACATCACGAAACGACCTGTTTACGAGCAGTGACATAAACCGTCTGGTTGACGGCAAGGAGTATACTTTGACTTTTGTCGGTAAGGATGGCGGTGAATATTATATTGACAATGCCGGTGGAAATGTAGCTTTTGTATCCAAAGAAAAAGGTTCCGATATTCCAAAAACAGGCCATTTTACCTGTGTGGCCGACAAGAAGATAAAGGATATCATATCGTTCAGGACATCTGATGGTAAATATCTTGTGTGGAACAAGGAAGATGACGAACGCTACTCTGTAAGGCTCGCTTCATCCAGTGAGAATTCGCATTGTGCTGTTGTCAAGATGAAAAAGGAACCCGCAGTGCGTGTGACCGACGATTCTGAACTTTTCGGTATTGTGAATCTTGTGATATTGGGAAAGGGAATTGGCGTCAATGAGGAGTTCAGACCGCAGTTCGTCCCAAATCTTGCCGATGGCGTGTTGGGTGGTTCTTCTGTTGCGGTATTCAATGATGCGTGTACATCGGCATTGCGCATTGAAGAGGTCGGTTTCGAACCGGCACCTTTCCCGCTGGAAATGCAGTACAGGTCAATGTGGTATAATGTGAAGACATATTGGATACCATTCTTTGTGCTGTTGGTGTCATTTGTGCTATTGGCATTGCTGCCTGTTGTCTCACATTGTTGCTGTGTAAGCAGTTCCGGTATCTGGCATCTTGTGATGTGGATTGCTGCAGTGCTTCTTCTTTTGTCCTTTACTTGTCTGTTCTGGTATGGCAATGAGAATTACCGTGTCGAGAATGCACAGAACAGGGCTATGTGGGACGAGGAGTGGGAAACCGTGGCCGATCTTGCCCGTGAACCGGAGATTCCTACCCGCCAGGTTGTCATGAACAGGAATATAGCCTTGCTCAAGCTCGGCCGTCTTGGAAATGATATGTTCAGTTATCCCGATGGCAGTGCCGATATAGAGGCATCCATCCCTGTGCGTCTGGCGCAGACAGGTGGAAAGATGGCCTATTATCAATATGGTAAGTTTAATTTCTGTTATCGTTGGTGTGTTGAGGATGCCGTGGAATATGGATGGAGAATAGAGTATCTGAAACATGCTGCCCGTTCTATGATGTTGGCTGGCGAGCACATGCTTGCCCAGAGATATATCGATATCCTCAAACGTACGTTGTTCTATTCCGATTGGGCCTATGAGATGGAGAGATTCGTGCAGAACCCCGAGACGGTTACACGCAACAGGGAGTTTGCAATGCCTTTGAGTATGACCTGTTACGATGATTTCCTTGATGTTGATGAGTCATATGTCGAGGCTTATCTTACAAAGAACATGACAAATGCTTCCGAGAAGATGTCCCGTGTCTATGTCGAGGCCGCCATTGCATCTGCACTGACACGTAAAGACTCAAAGGCTTTCTGGGCGTTCCTTAATTATTATGTCAATGAGCTCAAGGCCAATGCGTTGCCTAAACATTATCAGGAGGCGGTATTGCTTTTCCTTAATGTTGACAAAGGACGTACCGTGCAGGTTCCAAAGGCTTTCCTTGATAAATTCATATCAGTAGGTACGAATACAAAGCTGAATAAGTTCATGCAACTTGTATCGCAGCATAAAGGTAAGACTGAAGCCGAAATGGCTCCATATTTTGAGAAGGATTTCAAGGATACCTATTTCTACTTCTACTTCTTTGTGCGTAACATAAAGACCAATTGATTTTAATGCCTTGATTATGAAACTTCTGTTGAAATATTTTGTGGCAGCGACACTGTTTGTGTGCGCAGCCTGCTCTTCAAAGGCACCTGAGGTGCCTGTGCAGTATAGTGCTGTTGATGCAAAGCCTGCGATATATCCCGATTATACCGATGTCACCGTTCCGTGCAACATTGCACCTCTTGTGTTCAGGGTAGCAGAGCCGGGTGCTGATTTTGTGACTTGTTTCACTGTTGGCGACAAGACACTTGTCTATGGTGGGCGTGAGGTAGCTCCTGCTGTTGAGGAGTGGCGCTCGCTTATGGCGCAGGCTGCCGGTGGTGCAATTAAGGTCGAGGTCTATGCCTATGCCGATGACGGTTGGAAAATGTATGAACCGTTTTCCATTGCCGTGTCGGCCGACAGTATTGACCCGTATATCTCATATAGGTTGATACCTCCTTCGTATGTCGCATACGAGAAATTGACGATATCGCAGCGTGACCTCTCGAACTATGACGAGACTGTCATATACAACAATAAGTTCGTATCGTCGGAGCCCGATGGCCAATGCATCAACTGCCACGCCTACAAGAACTACAAGACCGATAACATGCAGTTCCATGTGCGTCAGCACCTTGGCGGAACAGTATTCGTGCATAACGGCAAGGTGAAGAAGGTAAATATGAAGACCGATTCGACCATCTCGGCAGGTGTGTATCCTTTCTTCAACCCCAAATATGATGTCGTGGCATACTCGGTCAACAATACCGGACAGATATTCCACACCAAGAATCCCAACAAGGTTGAGGTTCAGGACCAGGCGAGTGATGTCATAATATATGATCCTGTAAGAGAGATTGTTTCGCATGTTGCCAACGACCCCGATTGTCTTGAGGTGTTCCCTGCATGGTCGCCCGATGGCGAGATGCTCTACTACTGCTCGGCATATTTCCCCAAACGTGCCGACATCCCCCATGTTGAGAATATGATACGTAACTACAAGGATGTGAAGTATGATATCCTGCGACGCCCATGGAATCCGCAGACGGGTGAGTTCGGTGCCGTTGATACAGTCTTTGCCGCGTCGGCACTTGGCAAGAGTGCCACATTCCCACGTGTCTCGCCTTGTGGACGTTATCTGCTGTTTGCTTTGGCCGAGTATGGATGTTTCCATATATGGCACAAGGATGCCGACCTCTATGTTCTGGAACTTGCGACGGGCGATTGTTGGGCTCTTGAGGCGGCAAACTCGGATTTCCCCGAGAGTTATCATGCCTGGAGCAGTACCGGCAAGTGGATTCTGTTTGCCAGCCGTCGCGATGATACCAACTATAGCCGCCTGTACATTGCCCATATGAACGATGATGGAACAAGTGACAAGGCATTCCTTCTGCCGCAGAAGGAGAGTGAGTTCTATGACTTCTTCGATAGGTCATTCAATGTTCCCGAATTTATGATTGAGCCGGTATCCATCACTCCTCACGAGTTTGTGGAGGTGGTCAAAGGCGATGCTGTAAATGTTAAATACTCTGCTGATTTTAAATAGTTTTTAACAAACAATTGTTAAAAATACAAAATAAGCTTTTCTCCCGCTTTTTTGCATTCTTTGCATTAAAGCGGGAGTTTTTTCTTGTTTGCCACGAAAAAAACGTTTCCGTAACCGAAAAAAAAGCGGTATTTGTGCGAATATTTATTTAAAAGTCTTATTTTTGCACGTTAACTATGGGGTAATTATGCCTCGGCGCGAAATGTTTAAAAAAACAAAAAAATAATAATTAATAATTTTGTATTTATGTTTAAGCACCGTTTAACTAAATTTGGCGTGTCATCGTTCTTGGCGATGTCCATGCTTTTTATCGGTGGCTCTCTGCAGTCATGTCAGGATTGGCTTGATGTTTATCCTTACGATGACGGAGACCCCGAGTGGTTGGGAGCAAGTGTGTATGATTTCCTCAAGGAGGGTACCGCAAACCACACTTATGCCAACTATGTTGCCATAATTGACAGTTTGGGCGAAAAGGAGTCACTTGCGCACACTGGTAGCAAGACACTCTTCGTTGCCGATGATGCTGCGTTCGAGCGTTTCTTCAATGGTGGAAACAACATCTGGGGCGTATCAAGCGTCGGCGAAATGTCAAAGGCGCAGATGAAGACAATCCTTTATGGTTCTATGCTCGACAATGCAATGTTGCTCGACATGCTTTCAAGCACAGGTGTCCTCGAGTATCAGGAGGGTTCTTGCTTGCGCCGCTGGTCATCATCAAAGGTCATTGACACAATTCCAATGATAAATGGTAACTCAATGCAGTACCACGAGGCTTGGCCTACATACAACAAGTATTGGGATGTCCTCAGAGGCAAGGAGAGAGCAGAGAATATGCGTCTTGCCATGGACGGTTCAAGATCAATGATGGTTCACTTCCTCGGTGATTATCTGAAGAAGAACAATATCAAGGCTTCGGATATCGAGTTCCTCTTCACAAAGAAGGGCGAGGTTGTCAAGACATATGCAAACGGTGATGCTTTCATCTATGGAAACAAAATCGTTTCAAGCGATGTGAATACCGGTTCTTACTCAGATGATACATTGACAATCACTTGTAAGAACGGTTATATCTATCGCATGGATGATCTGCTCTTGCCTCCTTCAAACATGGCAGACGAGTTGCGTAAGCACCCTGATACAAGAATCTTCAGTCACCTGCTCGACCGTTTCTGTGTTCCTGTATACGATGAGACTCTTACAAGAGAGTACAATGCATACTACAAGACAAACGACAGTGTCTTCAAGCTTCGCTATTTTACAGAATCATATTCTTCTCACCCAATGCTCGTGAGTGCAAACAGCAACCCTACAGCCGAGGAGAGATTGAATATCGACCCGGGTCAGAACAATCTTGGTGCATCTTCATCAATGGCCGAGGATATGGCTGCGATGTTCGTTCCAAGTGACGAGGTCTTGTATGAATACTTTGCAAACCCTGACAGTGCCGGTCACTTCCTTTTGGCACGTTATGCGCCTAATGTCGAGGTAAATGGTATCGAGAGCCTTATGTCTGCTCTTGACAGCGTACCACAGAAGAACATTGCTCCATTCTTGAACAACCTTATGAAGTCATCTTTCTCAAGAACTGTACTCAGCAAGTTCGACAAGATTATGGACGATGCCAACGAGTTGATGAATATTAAAGCAGATCATGTTGACGAATGCGTGATTGCAAACAACGGTGTTATTTATATATTGAACAGCGTATTCGGTCCTGGTGCATATCAGGCAGTATCTGCTCCGACTCTCGTGTTCGACAACATGGGAATCATGCGTAATGTAATCAGCCAGTTGCGTTACGACTACTATCTCCTCGCGATGGATGCAAACTATTCATTCATCGTTCCAGATGATAACTATTTCGTGTACTACGACCCTCTTACTATGACTTCTTCATCTCCAAAGGCATATTCATTCCACTATGATACCAAGATGCCAAAGGCGAACGGTGCGTTGAAGTTCTGGTCCGATGTATACAAGTTCAACCCTACAACATTCGAGATTGTAGATACATTGTCCGAGGCTTCATACAGTGTTGATGGTACATCATTCGGTGGTACAGCTTCTTTTGCATCAAACCGTTTTACCGATTTGATGGAATACCTTATTATAGTACATGATGAGGGTAAGGACATCTATTCAGGAAACAAGTATTTCCAGACAAAGGGTTATGGAACCATCAAGATCGACGCAAGTGATCCTGAGAATATAAAGATGTATGGTGGTGAGCAGCTCGAGAGAGGTACAACAATTCTTGTATCAAGCAAGAGCGTTCAGAAGAACGGTACTACATACTGCACAGTTCCTGCCGAGGAGAATGCTCCGGGTTATCTGTATTCATCGGTTCCTACACCTCCAACCAAGTCTGTCTTCGAAAACTTGCAGAAGCAGTCGGCCGAGGAAAACGAGAAGTTCCATGAGTTCTTCAAACTGTGCTATCAGGGCGAGGATTATGCCGAAATGGATAGCGGTTTGCTCAAGAAGGTCTTTGATGTAAAGAATGCAAAGGCCATGAAGGATTCTGCTTTGCGTTATTCAGTGTTCTACACCGAACTCAACAAGGATGCGTACACAAAGAATACAATCCCATTCTTCAACATCTACCACTACACTGTATATGCTCCATCAAATGAGTCAATCAAGCAGATGCATGAACTTGGTCTTCCAACATGGGAGCAGGTAGAGGCAGTTGCAGACGCAGGCAACAAGGCGAAAGCCGCTTCAATGTTGCGTTCAATCATCAATTTTGCAAAGTATCACTTCCAGGATAACTCTATCTATGTAGACAACAACTCTGTTGTGTCTGGCAAGAAGTATACTACAGCTGTGATCAACGAAAATACAAACCGCTTCTATGAGTTGCAGGTTGAGAGCAGCGGTAACACCTTTACTGTCAAGGGTGAGATTGGCGAGCCAAGAACAGTTGTGACAACAGGTGAGGAGAACAAGGATTGGAACATCATGTGCCGTGACAATGTATACACTGCAAGTGCAAGTACAGCTTCGGCAACTCTCAACAACTACTCATCTTCATCATTTACCGTATTGCAGCCAATTGACGGTGTTCTGTTGAACAAGTCAATGTTCGGTTATGACGGCCGCTTCAAGCGTTTTGCCAAGAATGGTGCGACTGTTGATACAATGTATGTAGACAACACAGGTGCCGTTGAGGTTGATGGCAGAAACTACTATCTTGTAGGTAAGGTGGGCAACATCAGAATTACTGGACTCGACGGTGTACAGGAGGTACGCAAGGCCGGTTATCTGATGAAGACTATCGATACCGAGGATTCTGAATATGATGAGTCTTTGACACGTGAAAAACTCATTGTAAGCGAGAGTAAGAATGTGCTCGTTACCGATGAGGGATTATGGGTTAATGAAGTCTCTAAAACAGTTGCGGGTAAGCCTGTCATTACTTATGAATATGCTACCAAGGAGAAGGACGGCATTATATATATGATAAGGTATAACAATGATGCTACAGTCAAGGAAGAGATTCCGGTAGGTGAGGTTACTCCTGAAGAGGGCAGTGGCAACTAATGGTGATGTAGAAAAAACATAATAGCTATGATAAAAATAAAGCATTTATTTCTACTCGTGCTTTTCTGCTTGGTAAGCAGTAGCGTATTTGCACAAAAAAGTGCGAGAATTTCGGGTACGATTACAAGTGATTCCGAAGGTCCGCTGATTATGGTGAACGTCACCGAGCGCGACAACAGCAATCGTATTATCGAGGCTTGTGTGACCGACTTCGAGGGTAACTTCTCAATGGTTGTAAAGAACACAAGCAATGTTCTTGAGATTTCATATGTGGGTTACAAGACTCAGCGTATTGAGATTGGTAGCCGCACGGTATTCAACATCAAGTTGGTCGAGGATGCAATGCTTGAGACCGTGGATATTGTTGCTGAGCAGCGTTCACGTTCAGGTGGTCTTGACATTCTTGAGCGCGAGATGACTCACGCGACACAGAAGATCAGCATGGATGACATGGACGGTCTTTCATTCGCGTCTGTCGATGAGGCTCTTCAGGGACAGATTGCCGGTCTTGACGTCGTGTTCAACTCTGGTGACGTCGGTTCTGGTACCCAGATGCGTCTTCGTGGTAACTCAATGCTTGAGGGTGATGCCACACCGCTTATCGTTGTGGATGACAACATCTTCGAGGTAGATGAGGGTACATTTGAATTTGAGAATGCAACAAACGAGAGCTTTGCCGAACTTCTTATGATCAATACCGAGGATATCGCCGAGATCGAGGTTTTGAAGGATGCTGCTTCATGTGCCGTTTGGGGTTCACGTGGTGCCAATGGTGTCATCAAGATCAAGACAAAGCGTGGTAAGCGCGGTCCAACACGTGTGAATTTTACATATAAGTTCAAGGACAAATGGACACCAAGCGGTTACAACCTGCTCAATGGTGACGACTACACAATGCTCATCAAGCAGTCGCTCTTCAATGTGAACCAGGTAGGTGTTGACATCCCTGAGCTCAACTACGACCAGACTTTCCCTGAGTATCAGAACTTCAACAACAATACCGATTGGGTTGATGCCGTTTCGCAGCATGGTTACAGAAACGAGTACAACCTCAACCTCAGTGGTGGTGGTGAGAAGGCGACATTCCGTATCTCTGGTGGTTATTCAAATGAGACAGGTCAGGTGCTTGGTCAGAACCTGAACAGCTTCAGTTCACGTCTGGCTCTTGACTACTATGTATCTGCAAGAATCAAGGTTATTGCCGATTTCGCTTTCTCATATACAAAGCAGAGACGTAATACAATGGACTTGCTCTACAACTCATTGCTTATGATGCCTAACATGAGCATCTATGAGCAGGATTCACTTGGTAACAATACCGATGCATACTATGCTATGCTCAAGTATCCAAGTCCTAACCAGTTGCAGAGTTCTATGCAGGGCCGCAAGAACCCTGTAGCAGTGGGTGACCTTGCGCAGTATCACACAGAGAACTACAGCATCAACCCACAGATTACATTCGAGTATAACTTGCTTGGTCTTGAGGATAACGAGACACAGCTCAAGTATCGCGGTATGGTTAACCTGAACGCTTCTACTTCTTCAGGTAGCGTTTATAACCCTGCTGCTCTTTCTACTGATGACTGGACTGCTTCGGACAAGAACAAGTCTGAATCTAACGACAGCAAGAGCCTTGGCTTTACAACACGTCACCAGTTTATCTTCACTCCTTATCTGGGTAATAGTGACCACTATATGACAATGAACGCACAGTTCGAGCTGTCAACAAGTACCGGTAACTCACAGAACTCTACTGCTATCGGTCTTCCAACCGGTAACATCAGCAGTTCTACAATCGGTGCCAAGTTGTCAGGTTCGGGTACAAGCAAGTGGGAGAGCCGTAACATCAGCTTCGTGTACGATGCCCACTACTCATACAAGTCAAAGTACTCATTGCGTCTTGCAGTCCGTGGTGAGGGTAACACTGCAATGGGTGACGACAGAAAATGGGCTGCCTTCCCATCAATCTCTGCCCGTTGGAATATCATCGACGAGGAGTGGATGGAGTGGTCAAGACCTGTATTGAGCATGTTGTCATTGCGTCCAGGTTTCGGTATGGACGGTCACGCTCCTGGTAGAAACGTTACTTTCAACAGCTATTCGGCTTATCAGTACAGCTATCTCGGCATGGCCGGTTTCCAGATGGACGGTATCCGTCTGACCGACCTTCGTCGTTCGGACAAGCGTGAGTGGAACATTGGTTCTGACTTCGGCTTCTTCAATGGCCTGCTTACCGGTGCATTCAACTATTATAACGGTACAACATACGACAACATCATTGCCAACTACCGTCTTCCATCAACTACCGGTTACTCAAGCCTTGCATACAAGAACTCTGGTACTGTGAGAAACTCAGGTTGGGAGCTTAACATGAACCTCAACAACATCAAGTTGGCCAAGGACTTCTCAATGTCAATGTACTTCAACATCGGTAACAACTTCAACGAGATCCTTGAACTTGAAGAGGCATATCTCGAGGAGAAGAACGGTAAGTATGAGCAGCCACAGAATAGCAAGTACCTCCCACGTGTACAGATTGGTAACCCAAGCGGCTCAATCTACGGTTTCCGCTACAAGGGTGTATACCGTTACAGCTACAAGAACTGGGAGAAGGCTCTTGCCGAGGAAGAGGCCGGCCGCGATGGTACATGTCCTATCGTGCGTGACGCCGATGGCAATGTAGTATACGAGGCTAACGGCCAACCAAAGAAACTCGTTCTCTTCTATGACAATGAAGAGGGTAAATCATATTACGAATTCAAGGGTGGTGACGCCATCTATGAGGATGTCAACCACGACGGTACAATCAACCAGCTTGATATCGTATACTTGGGTAACTCAAACCCTGCAGCCCAGGGTGGTTTCGGTTTGACATTCCGTTACAAGAAATGGTCTTTGAGAACATCATTCACATACCGTTGGGATGTTGATGTTGTGAACAGCTCACGTATGGCGTTCGAGAACATGTCATCATTCGACAACCAGAGCGTGGCAGTTAACTGGCGTTGGCGCAAGGAGGGTGACGTTACCGAAATCCCACGTGCCGTGAACGGTGGTTCTACAGCGTTCAACTACTTGGGTAGCGACCGCTACGTTGAGGATGCATCTTATGTACGTCTCTCATACGTTCAGCTCTCTTACTCATTTGAACCTGCATGGTTGAAGAAGATTGGTCTGAAGAACCTCAATCTCTATGCTTCGGCCGATAACGTGGCGTTCTGGACAAAGTATACAGGTCTTGAGCCTGAAGTTGCAAACGGTGGCGAGGGTATTGCATACGACAATACAAAGACACCGCGTCCACGTTCGTATACACTTTCATTATCTCTCGGTTTCTAAAAGTTTACTAATATGAAGATATTATCTAATATATATAAGAAAACGGTTCTCGCAACGGCGGTCGCTTTCGGTGCTCTCATGAGCTCTTGTACCGATTACTTGACAATCATTCCGGCCGATGTTGTCGTTGAGGAGAACTTTTGGCAGACAAAGGACCAGGTCAACGGTATGCTTGCTACAAGTTACCTGAAACTGCTCAGCAGGGATGCTGTCACAAAAGCTATTGTTTGGGGCGAGATGCGTTCAGACAACATGACATATCCACCAAGCTATAATACAGACATCAAGAACATCGTTGAGGCGAATATCATTGATGAGAACGGCTTCTGCGATTGGGGTATCTACTACGAGGCTATCAACTATGCAAATCTTGTACTCGAGGGAGCTCCAAAGGTAGTTGAGAGTGACCCTGACTTTTCAGAGGGTGACCTTGATGTGGTAATGGGTGAGATGTATGCTATGCGTGCTCTCTGTCACTTCTACCTTGTACGTACATTCCGCGATATTCCATTGGCGTTGAAGTCTGCCAAGAATGATGCCGAGATTCCTGAATATGTACAGGCACACCCGCTTGAGGCATTGGATATGATTATGAAGGATCTTGACCGCGCCGAGAATATGGTCATGAAATCGGGCGCTTTCTCAAATCCTCAGCAGAATCTGGGCCGTATTACCCGCAATGCAGTGTTGGCTATCAAGGCTGACGTTAACTTGTGGCGTGCCGCATTCGCAACATATTATGAGGGTTCAGAGTATAAGCTTGTACATAGTGAAGGAAATCCTGTGGTGACTGTAGGCCCGGCTGATGCGCAGTCATACTATGACGAGTGTATCGAAAACTGTAAGAAGGTCATTGCCAATATGGACAATGCGCTTGAGGAGGAAAATAAGGGTAAGCCTGTCGAGAAGTTCGCCTATAACCTTATCCAGAACCGTGGTGAGGTCAAGGAGAAGGAGGCACACAAGAGTACTGCATACGATGAGATCTTCGGCTCAAAGAACTCTTCTGAGTCAATTTTCGAGTTGCAGGTACAGGGTGACAATATAAAGAATGGTGCATTCAATGGTGTTTACCGTGTATATGGTACCGAGGGTAACCCTGGTATGGCAATTGTACCTCAGGCTTTTGTTACTAGCAACTACGAGGAGGATGACCTTCGTGCATACTCATTTACAAACCTCAAGTCGTTTAATGAGCAGACAACTACCGACAAGAGTACATGTATTGTAAAATACGCAGCCAAGGCTTCTCCTGCAACCAGCTATCGTAAGTCGGATGAGTGGGATGCCAATTGGATTGTATATCGTCGCACAGATGTCCTTTTGATGATGGCCGAGGCTATGGTTACACGTCCTACAGCCCAGGATGATGATTTCCGTGAGGCTTTCAATATCGTAAAGGCTATCAATACCCGCTCAAGAATCGATACAACCAACATTGTACGTCCTTTGAAGATTGAGAACTACATGACAAAGGAGACCTCAATGGATCTTGTACGTAAAGAGCGTCTGCTTGAACTTTCATACGAGGGCAAGCGCTGGTATGACCTTGTTCGTCTGGCGCTTAGAGAAAAGAGCACCGAGAAGATCAAGTTCGTTGCCGACAAGGTTGGTGGTAGTGCTGCAGTCATTAAGACAAAGATGTCAACAATTGATGGCTTGTTCATGCCAATCTACATCAACGAGCTTCGTTATAACAAGAACCTGAAACAGAATCCTGCTTATGACAAGGAGGACTCTTCAATGGAGATGAACTAACGGAGATAAAAGTTTTTAAGCAAGGCCGCATGTGATGATTGAAGGTGGTATGAGCGGCCTTTAGAACAAGGAATAAAACATTTACATAATATGAATAAATTATTTGGACATAAAATTCTTGCCGGAGCGATGTTGTTCGGTTTTATGCTTGCAGGTTCCTCTTGTGAGGATGAGGTGGGTATAAAGGTAACTCCCGAGACTCCATTTGCCGACAAGACTTTGTATGAGGTTATAGTGAATGACCCCGAGTTGACAGACTTTGTCGAGGTTGTCAATGCCTGTGGTGAAGAGTGTGCCGATTCATTGTTCAAGCAGTCAAGAGTCTACACAGTTTGGGCTCCTGTGAACGGAACATTCAACAAGGATTCTATAATAGCGGAGACCGTTGCCGATTCAACCGGCAACAGTAACCGTGACATCGTGTTCCGCTCATTTGTTGAGGCGCATGTAGCAAACCATCTTGTGCCTGCAAACGGAACCCTTGAGAGTGATAATATGGTGTTGCTCCTCAACAACAAGAATGCAGTCTTTACCGGTAGCTACAAGACCGGCTACACATTCTCAGGTGTTGAATTGGTTGAGAAGAATATCCGTGTACGTAACGGTATCCTTCACAAGATTGCAACTCCATCTGAGTACAAGTACAGCATCTGGGAGTATCTGAAGGTTGCCGAGAGAGTTGATTCTGTTGCAGAATATCTCTACTCATACAATGTTACCGAGTTCAATGAGGGACAGAGTATCGCCGGTCCGATTGTGAATGGCGAGCAGACATTCATTGACTCTGTTTTCACAACAACCAATGTTTGGCTCGATGCTTGGAGAGGTGTCGGCAATATCAATTCAGAGGACTCTACTTACATCGTATACGTTCCGACAAACGAGTTGTGGGCTGATATGGTAACAAAGGCCGAGGCTCATTACAACTATGACTTCTCGTTTGCAAACATGACCGAAGCTACAAAGATTGAGCGTGACTCGTTGCGTACATACTATGCACGTCTCCACAATCTTAAGTATATGACATACAGTGTGAACGAGCAGAAGCATGTACAGAGCAGCGACTCTGCAATGCCTGCCTACCGTGGTGGCAAGCGTGCGCTTTTTGCAAAGGCCGATCTTGAGAAGAATGTTATATATGAGAAGGAACTCTCTAATGGAACATTCAAGGTTGTAGATGCAATGCCTTACAGCCAGATCGATTTGTGGCACGACACAATCTTCCTTGAGGGTGAGAACCAGGCAATGTGGGGATTCGGTGACAATGTTCCAACAGCAGTCGAGGTGCTTACAGCATACAAGAGCCAGATCAACAAGGACTCTATGCTCATTGGTGCCGAGGTTTCTGGTGGTGCTTACTTCGGCTATCTGAGAGAGAGTGGTGCAGCTACAGCATCTTTCAAGATTCCTAAGGTGCTCTCAGCAAAGTATCACGTTGCAATTATCGTTGTCCCACAGAATATTACCAATGAGTTCGTGGATAAGGAAAAGATGTATCCTAACAAGTTTACAATCTCTGTGAAGCAGGCTCCAGGTACAGGTTCTGCCATCAAACTTTACGAGGCTCCAAGAACAAAGCCACTGTATTCTGATCCATTCAAGTTGGATACCATTTTCTTGACTACAAATGGTGAGAAGGCTGTCATTGAGCCAAAATATTGTGAATTCTATGAAGGAACAAAGGCCAGCGACTACAATGTCACACTTGAGGTGTCAACAATAGCTGCAACCAATAGCGAAAAGAATAAGGGTATTAACTACGATACATCAATCCGTATCGACAAGATTATCCTGATTCCGATTCTCGATTCTGAAGAATAGTTTGTATGAAGAAAAAAAGAAAATCTACTATGTATATGCGACAATTAATGCAATTATCAGTGGCATTGATGCTTTTGATGCCATCGGCTGCCCTTGCGTCCGCTACGGCGCTTGAGGGCACAGTAGCAGACAATTCTGTTAAGGTCGAGAAAAAGGGCGCTGTTGCAGATGTACGTACCATTACAGGTACTGTATATGACGCGGCTACCAACCAGCCAATGGCCGGTGTGCGCGTTCAGGCAACAGGACACAAGAGGGTTACAACCATGACTGACGGTGAGGGTAAGTATAAGCTCAATATCCCTTCATATGTTACTCTTCTTACCTTCTCGACACCTGATTATCTGTTGGTGCAGAAACCTGTTGGAAAAAAGGATATCATCAACATACGCCTTTACTCTGACAAGTTCGAGGAGAACTACAGCAGTGATATCGTCATCACTTCAGAGAGTGGCTTCGGCGAGGGTATCTCTACTGCGCAGACCATTGAATCGGATATCCAGAACAAGATAGGTGCCGATGTGCGCACCATCAACCGTTCAGGAACTACCGGTATCGGTGCTGCAATGTTCATCCGCGGTATCAATTCTCTCAATGCCAACACACAACCTCTCGTTGTTGTTGACGGTGTTATCTGGGATCTGCAGGAGGGTAACGAGACTATCCACATGGGTATGTACAACAATATCCTTTCTGCAATTGATGTCAACGACATCCGCGATGTAAAGGTGCTCAAGAACGGTGCTGCAATCTATGGTGCACGTGCTGCCAATGGTGTGATCATCATCAACACAAAGCGTGGTGAGAGCATGGCTACACGCATTACAGCAAACATCTTCGCTGATGTGGCACTTGAGCCTAACCAGCCAAGCATGCTTTCGGGCGAGGATTACCGCGTATATGCCAATGACCTTATCGGTACAATGAATGTAAGCCCTAACCGCAGTATTCCGTTCCTCCGTTCAGACAAGCCTGTATACGACAGCAACGGCAAGTTGGTTGATGGTTTCATATACTACAACAAGTATCACAACAATACCGATTGGGCCGATCTCGTATACCGTGAGGCCTTGACTCAGAACTATAAGGTAAATGTAGAGGGTGGTGATGATGTTGCCATGTACAACTTCTCATTCGGTTACACAATGGGTGACACTCCAGTTGAGGGTAACGATTTCAACCGTCTGAATATCCGCTTGAACTCTGACATTGTCCTTGCCGACAACTTCAAGACACGCGTTGACATCTCTTATGCACGTGTAGCCCGTGAGTTGCAGGATGATGGTTTGCGTGAGGACCCTACAGCGTTCCCATTGACATCACTCGGTGCACTTGCTGCAGTGAAGTCTCCATTCCTCAGCCCATACCGTTATGCTACCACAGGTGAGTTGAGTGCCATCATTGATGTTGCCGATGACTATGCCTTTGATGTGTCGCAGGCCGCAGGTATTGCACGTCCGAACAACTCATTGTACAACCCGTTGACAATTCTTACAAAGGGTTCCGATCCTCACAAGAACGAGTTGGAGTATACCAATATGGGTATTACAGTAGCTCCTGAATACAAATACCGCGATTTCACATTTACCGAGACCTTCAACTACTCTCTGTACCGTGTGAGTGAGAAGTATTACTTGCCTTATCCAACAGCTGCCGACAACAACAAATACCATTTCTACGTGAATTCACTCAATGGTAAGATCGGTAACTATATTGCGTCATTCTTCGGTAAGGAGGCTGCTTTGTCAAGCGACACCCGTGTTGCCTGGAGCAAGGTGTTCGGTGCACACGATGTTGATGTGTTCGGTGGTTTCCGTTTCACAAACTTCAACTTCGACTCAAACGCAATCAGCGGTGCCAACTCTGGTAGTGATACAAAGTTCAACGTAAGCAATGACCTTGAGCACCTTGACAGCGATGGTGACAAGAACGTCTGGACAAATATCTCTTGGTACCTGTCTGCCGACTATGCATACAAGACACGTTACTTCCTGCAGTTGGCTGCTTCTCTTGAGGCTTCTTCACGTTTCGGTGGTAGAGCCGAGAACGCTCTCAAGATGTTCGGCGTAGCATGGGGCTTCTTCCCATCTGTTCAGGCTGCATGGTTGGTTTCTTCAGAGCCTTGGTTCAATGCAAGACCTGTCGACATGCTCAAGCTCCGTGCCGGTTTTGATGTAACTGGTAACGATGCCATCGACTACCTTGCAGCACGCAGCTACTTGCAGTCTGTCAAGTTCTATGACCAGTCAATGGGCTTGCAGCTTGGTAATGTTGAGAATGACGGTGTGAAATGGGAGACAACATCACGTTTCAACGTTGGTCTGGACGCGATGTTCTTCGAGAACCGTCTTGGTGTTTCTTTTGATTGGTATACAGCTAGAACAAAGGACCTCCTTGTACAGAAGCAGTATCAGTTTGTTACCGGTATGGGTAAATACTGGGCAAATGGTGGCGAACTCAGCAACATGGGTATTGAGGCAAAGCTCAACGCAAAGCTTGTCAACAACAAGGACTTCCAGTGGGAGTTGGGCGCATCTGTAGGTCACTATAAGAACCAGGTTACTTCACTCGATGAGAAACTCGATCCAGTATCGGTTTATGGCGGCCAGGTTGCAACAATGGAAGGCCAGCCTGTAGGCGTGTTCTGGGGTTACAAGACCGATGGTGTAATCGCTTCTTCAGCCGATGCTGATGAGTATGCACTCTATCAGCTTGATGCTACCGGTGCACGTAACTACTTCAAGGCCGGCGACATGAAGTTCGTTGACCTCACAGGCGAGGGTTGCATCAATGAGAACGACAAGACAGTTATCGGTAATCCAAATCCCGATCTCTATGGTAACTTCTTTACAAAGCTCTCTTATAAGGGCCTGACACTTGATGTCAACTTCAACTATTCTGTTGGTAATGACATCTACAACTACTATCGTCAGCAGCTTGAGAGCGGTTCATCATTCTATAACCAGACAACAGCGATGCTCAACCGCTGGACTGTTGACGGACAGCTTACCGACATTCCTTCTGTTGCTTATGGCGACCCGGTTGGTAACTCTCGTTTCTCAGACCGTTGGATTGAGGATGGCTCATACTTGAGACTCAAGAGTGTTAAACTCTCATATGAGGTTCCTGTTGTAGCAAACTGGTTGCAGGGTCTCTCTATATGGTGTGCAGCCGAGAATCTCTACACTTTGACAAAGTATCAGGGTACTGATCCTGAATTCTCGGTAAACAACAATGTATTGTATCAGGGTGTTGATGCCGGTCTGTTGCCACAGACATGCAGTTTCCATCTTGGTGTAAAGGTTAATCTCTAATCAAACAATGCATCTTTGTCAATGAATGTTGATTAAGGTTAGAAAAAAGATAAAACAATGAAAAAGAGACTTATTTATATAATGACATTCCTTCTTTGCGGAACATTCCTTTTCAGTTCTTGCGAAGATATATTGAAGGTTGATTCAAACCGCGTTGAATATGAGTTCGACGATTGGACACTCAATGACTCTGTATATTCAGTTCTTGGTATCCTCAAGGCTGTGCAGGAGGTTGGTGACCGTCAGGTGCTTATCAACGAGTTGCGTGGTGACCTTGTGACCGTAAACGAGGCTAAGGCTGTCGTTGATGTACAGGAGTTGAGCCGTTCAGTGTTCAATCTCGAGACCAACAAGTACCTCGATGTCAAGGACTACTATGCTATCATCAACAACTGTAACATCTATTTGGCACGTGTTGATACTACTCTCGAGAAGAACAACATCAAGTTGATGCTTCCCGAATACGTTGCTGTCAAGAGTGTCCGCGCATGGACATACCTGCAGCTCGCAATCAACTACAACAACGTACCATATTTTACAGAGCCAATCCTCACACACAGTGCTGCCGAGGATGTGATGAACAAGCCAATGCTTACCCGCGATGAGATTATCAACAAGCTCATTGCCGATATCATCCCTTATGAGAATCCTGCAGCATATCCAATGCCAGCGTGGGACAAGGACGGTAAGGTCCTCAAGTTCGGTTATGGCGACAACGGTACCGAGGTCGAGACAAAGCGCCTGTTTGTTCCAATTAGAATGTTGCTTGGTGAGCTCTATTTGTGGAAGGGCGATTACAAGAATGCTGCCCGTTTCTTCTATGCTCAGATTGCCGGTACAGGTACAAATGAGACTGCCAAGAAATATACTGACTATGGTCACAAGGCAAGCTATAGTGGCGAGGGTGGCAAGAACATGAACAACGGTTTCATGGGCTTGTTCTCGGCAAAGAGCTTCGACAGCAACAGCGCGAATATCTTTACTATCATCCCATTTGCCAATACCGACCTTCATGGTACAACATCTGGTCTTGCTGCCATATTCTCTCCACCAAGCGAGGTCGGTGCAGCTCAGGTTGTGGCATCTCCCGGTATCCAGTCTTTGTCAAAGAGACAGATATACCGTTACTATGAGGGTGAGGATCCAAAGGCTCCTGAACTTGTAGAGTACAGCCATTTCTATGAGTACCCTGGCGACCTCCGTATCAAGGCTACTACCTACTCACAGCGCGGCAACGACGAGGCCAAGACCGAGTACAAGAACATCATCGGTAAGTTCAACTTCGAGGAGGGCAATATCGGCCTGGAGTCTGAGTTCACTTCAAAGATCAGAACAACTTTCGTTATCCTCCAGCGTAAGGAACATGCATATCTGCGTCTTGCAGAGGCTATGGTAGGTTTGGAGCGCGAGGGTTATGTAGGCGCTATGGATCTTGCCATGACAATCCTCAAGGTGGGTGCAAAGAGCAACTATCAGCTTTTGAAGAACCCTGTATATGCTATCGATACAACATTTGTAGAGCACAAGGATACACTTGATCAGGTCATCAAGGTAGATACCATCTGCAAGAAGTATCTCGCATCATGTACTGACTCTTTGAGATACAACTTCGGTGCCGAGGACTTCCGCGAGAACAAGGGTATCCACTCACGCGGTTGCGGCGACAGCGAACGCAATGTATACTATGCTTTGACCGACAGCTGTATTGCACGTTACATGGGCTTGACAGAGGTTGAGGGTAAGGTTGAGACCATTACACGCCCAATCACATATCAGGATTCACTCAACTACATTGCCGATCTTGTAATCGACGAGCTCGCTCTTGAGCTTGCATGGGAGGGTACACGTTTCGGTGACCTTATCCGTTTTGCAAAGGCTATGGGTGACAATGATGTATTGGCAAAGCGTGTTGCAGGCCGTGCATTCGAGAACGATGTTACCTATCGCAGTGCAGAGTTCCAGCTCGATGCAGAGTTGTATGGCAAGATGTCCGATGAGAGCAACTGGTATTTGCCACTTCCAGGTGATGTTGTGCAGCCGGTTGACCCCGAGGATGTCCCTGCAGGAGAACTTCCAGAATAATAAACATAATCGAAATCAAACCGAGGCAATTAATTGCCTCGGTTTGATTTTTTAAATTGATATCATGAAACGGATTGTGATACTTACCGGTGCCGGTATGAGTGTGGAGAGCGGCCTTGGAACCTTCCGCGGTGGCGGTGGTCTGTGGGATAACTATCCCGTGGAAAAGGTTGCCACCCCCGAGGGCTATGCCGCTGATCCGGAACTTGTACTCGACTTCTATAACAAACGTCGTCGTGAGCTCCTGACAGTCCAACCCAATGAAGGACACAGGCTTGTTGCATCGCTCGAGCGCCGTTTAGACGTCACTGTTGTAACACAGAATGTCGATGACCTGCATGAGCGTGCCGGCTCCACAAATGTCATTCATCTCCATGGAGAACTGATGAAGGCCTGCTCGTCACGTGAACCGCAGAACCTTGACTATGTGCGTGCCTTGCCATCGCCCGACAGCGACCTGCATATAGGCGACCTTGCTGCCGATGGCTCACAACTGCGTCCATTCATCGTATGGTTCGGCGAAGCTGTACCACGTATGGATGATGCCATAGCTGCACTAAGGGATGTGGATCTCTTTGTCATAATCGGCACATCCTTGAATGTATATCCTGCTGCAGGGCTATTGAACTATGTTCCTGCAGGTGTTCCTGTCTATCTTATAGATCCTAATGATGTGCGCATTACAAGGCGCGATGTAGTGGTCATCAGGAAAGGGGCATCAGAGGGAATGCGATTCCTTATCGATGAATGCTTGAATAATTTGTGAAATGATTACAATGTTAAAATAAATTAACAGTATCAATTCTTCCTTTTTAACAGAATGTGTTAAATTTGCATCAGAAACAAATGCGGCGCAGTTTTTGTAATTGGCAACTCACGAACTTTTGTTTCACAAGGTTTGTTTAATATTTAAATCAAGATAATCATGAAAAAGTATATCTGTACAGTATGTCAGTGGGTATATGACCCCGAGATTGGTGACCCTGAGCAGGGTATTGAACCTGGTGTAGCATTCGAGAACCTCCCCGACGACTATGTCTGCCCTTTGTGTGGCGTAGGCAAGGATGAGTTTGAAGTGGAGGAGTGATAACTTAAAGGTCAAAAGTGAAAGCGGAAATGTGAAGACTGTCTGTGTTCATTCGCTTTTATGAGATACAAGATGGGGCAACTGAAATTCAGTTGCCCCATCTTGTATTATATACCTAATTTCTTTACAAGGTCATTCCTTCCCATCCTGCGCAGCAGCTGTGCTATCTGCTTGCGCTCCTCGGGCTTGTACCAGAAGAAGAATCTCCTCTGTGCTTCCTTGTCCTTCATTGTACGTGCGACATACACATTCTCTCCCGTTTCGGGGTTGATGCCGGTGTAGTACATCTCTGTTGCCATTGTCATTGGTGTTGGGGTAAAGTCCTGCACCTGCTCCAGATGGAAGTTGAGTTGCTTTGTCTCAGCAGCAAGTTCCGCCATACTCTCTACTGTACTGCCCGGGTGGCTGCTGATGAAGTAGGGGATAATCTGCTGTTTCAGGTTATGCTTGCTGTTGATGCGGTCGAATATACGCTTGAAATCGTGGAACTGTTTGAACGACGGTTTGCGCATTAGCTTCAGCACTGCATCGTTCGTGTGCTCGGGAGCCACCTTCAGACGGCCGCTGACGTGGTTTCTTATCAGTTCCTCGGTATATCTGTCTGTGACCTCATCGCGCTGCTTGTCGCCTGTTCTATGAAGCAACATATCATATCTCACTCCGCTTCCAATGAAACTCTTCTTTATGCAGGGCAACGCATCTACCTTTTTGTACAGTTCGAGCAGTGCGCTGTGGTCTATGTTCATGTTGGGGCATATCTTGGGCTGTATGCACGACGGGCGTGAGCACTTGGCGCACAGGTCGCTGTTCTTGCCCTTCATCATGTACATATTTGCCGACGGGCCTCCAAGGTCGCTGAGGTAACCCTTGAAGTCCTCCATCTTTGCAATCTCCTTGATCTCACGCAGAATGCTCTCCTCACTGCGGTTCACTATGAACTTGCCCTGGTGAGCCGATATGGTGCAGAAGGCACAGCCACCGAAACATCCACGATGAATATTCACGGAGTGCTTGATCATGTCATATGCCGGTATGCGCTTGCCATTGTACTTGGGGTGTGGCAGGCGTGTGTATGGCAGGTCGAAACTGTGGTCAAGCTGTTCGGTGCTCATTGTGGGGAACGGCGGGTTGATGACAACGACGCCCTCCTCATACTCCTGCATCAGTCGTTTGGCACTTACCTTGTTCGACTCCTTCTCAATGGCAAGGAAGTTGGCTGCCTGCTTGGCTTTGTCCTTGAGGCACACGGTATGCGGTGCAAGAACCTTGTCCAACGACTCGTCAATGGCAATATCGCTCTTGCGGGTGAGGTATCCTGTCTGGCGTATATTCTTTGTTATCTCGCGTGCGACGTCGGCTGTTATATAGTCGGCACCGCTCTCCTGCAGTTTCGCCTGCATGGTCTTGCACAGCGCGGTCATTGGCTGTTCGCCCATGCCATATACAAGCACGTCGGCCTTGCTGTCTACGAGAATACTCTTTTTAAGACAGTCCTGCCAGTAGTCGTAGTGCGTGAAACGGCGCATCGAAGCCTCAATGCCGCCAATTACCACAGGGCAATCGGGGTACAGCTTCTTGAGAATATTCGAGTATACGGTGGTTGCATATTCGGGGCGCATGCTGTGTTTGCCGTTGGGCGAGTAGGCATCCTCGCTGCGGAATCGCTTGGCTGCGGTGTATTTGTTGACCATTGAGTCCATGCAGCCTGCCGAGATTCCAAAGAACAGACGAGGGCGGCCCATCTTCTTGAAATCACGCAGGTCATCCTGCCAGTTGGGCTGTGGTACAATGGCCACGCGCAGTCCCTCGGCCTCCAGCAGACGGCAAATGACCGCTGCTCCAAAGGATGGGTGGTCTACATAGGCATCACCGCTGAACATTACAACATCCAGCTCATCCCATCCGCGCAGTTCGGCCTCCTTGCGGGTGGTAGGCAACCAATCGGTTATCTTTCTGTTACTCATTGGTCTCTGCTGCTGTTTCAGCTGCCTCACAGCTCGCAATCCATTCGGTATAGCACTTCATGAGGTTTCTAAGTCCAAGAGCCTTCATGTCCTCGTGATAGAGGATGGGGCATATCTCGAGCAACTCATTTGAAGCCATTGTCTGTGATGCGATGAGTGAGCGCACGGTGAGGCGCAGTTTGTTGAGGGACTCCTCATCAATTACACCTGTGCTGTTGGCAATTCTGTCAAGCAATGAATACTTTCTGATTATCTGCAGCTGTTCTTCGGTAACCTCAATGGTTCTTGTACCCGATGCATTCGCGTTGATTTTCATATTATTGTATGTTTATGTTTGTCGTTATATTCTATTTCCTGGCTGTAGTGGCATGTCAGTCGTTTATTGTAACCTTCAGTGTACGTGAGCCGTCGCTCTCCTCGGCAATGTCAACCCTTATGTGCTCCTCGGGCAGCAGCTCCTCAATAAGCTCGGGCCACTCAATGAAACAATGGGCGTTGCTGTAGAAGTACTCCTCGTAGCCCATGTTGTATACCTCGGCAAGTGACTTTATGCGGTAGAAGTCAAAGTGGAATATTGTATTTGCCTCCCTGTCTTCGTACTCGTTCACAATGGCAAATGTGGGCGAGTTGATTGTGTCCTCAACTCCCAGTTCCTCACAAAGGCTCTTGATGAAAGTAGTCTTTCCGCTGCCCATCTTGCCATAGAATGCGAAGATGTTTCCCTTCTGCAGGAATCCGGTAAACCATTTTGCTGCCTGTGGGTACTCCTCGAGGCCGTTTATCCTGAATGTATGTTCGCTCATAGTTATTTTTTATTTTTAGGTTTCATTGTTATGAGTGGTATAAGCATCTCCTCCATCGATATGCCACCATGCTGGAAGGTATCCTTGTAGTACGAAACGTAGTAGTTGTAGTTGTTGGGGTATGCAAAGAATTTGTCGCCCGTGGCAAATATGTAGCTTGTGCTTATGTTGGGCTGTGGCAGGAATGCCTTTGCCGGGTTCTTTATCTCGAATACCTCCTTGCTGTTGTAGTTGAGCGCTTTGCCCAGCTTGTAGCGCAGGTTGGTATTGGTGTTCTTGTCGCCTATTACCTTTGTAGGTGTGTCAACCTGTATGCTGCCATGGTCGGTTGTAATCACAACGGTGTACTGGCTGTCGGCAAGGTAGTCGAACAGTTTCTTAATGGCAGAGTGGCGTATCCATGACTGTGTGATGGAGCGGTATGCCGCGTCGTTGGCTGCCAGCTCGCGCACCATCATCGATTCGGTGCGGGCGTGTGACAACATGTCAATGAAGTTTACCACAAGCACGTTTATGTCGTTCTTCGACAGGTTGTTTATGTTGTCGATGTACTTGTCGGCTGCAGCCGATGTAAGTACCTTGCCATACGAATAGCTGTCCTTGCGGCGGTAACGGGCAATCTGTGTGCCAATGAGTGCCTCCTCGTTGAGGTTCTTGCCCTCTTCCTCCTCTTCATCCACCCACAGTTGCGGGAACATCTCCTTTATCTGGCTTGGCATCAGTCCCGAGAATATTGCATTGCGGGCATACTGCGTCGCTGTGGGCAGGATGCTCGTATACAGCTCCTCCTCAATGGCAAAACTGCTTCCAATCTCTTTGGCAAGCATGCGCCACTGGTCGTAGCGGAAATTGTCAATGATTATCATGAACACCTTCTCGCCCTTGTCTACAAGTGGGAATATGCGTTCACGGAACAGGTCGTGGCTCATGAGCGGTCGTTCCTGGCGGCCGGTTGCCATCCAGTCCATATAATTGTTCTTTACAAAACGCGCATAGATGTTGTTGGCCTCCTCTTTCTGCGATTTGAGCATGTCGTGCATCTGCGTGTCGGCCTCCTCGAGCTGCAGCTCCCAATATACGATCTTGCGGTATATCTCCTGCCACTCCTCTATGGTACGTGCATCGCCAATCTGCATTGACAATCGGCCGAAGTTCTGCTGGTATGCACTGTTGGCCTTCTCGGCAACAATCTCCTTGTGGTGGATGTTCTTCTTCAGCGTCAGCAGTATCTGGTTGGGGTTTACCGGCTTTATCAGGTAGTCGGCAATCTTTGAACCGATAGCCTGTTCCATGATATCCTCCTCCTCGCTTTTTGTCACCATGACGACAGGAGTCTGCGGGTGCATCTCCTTGATGACGTTCAGTGTCTCCAGGCCGGTAAGTCCCGGCATGTTCTCATCGAGCAGTACAAGGTCAAAAGCCTCCTTGCTGCAAGCATCTATGGCATCGGGGCCGTTGGTAACTGTCGTTATCTCGTACCCTTTGCTCTGCAAAAATATTATGTGAGCCTTCAGGAGCTCTATCTCATCATCGGCCCATAACAGTCTGTATACCATATCACTCCTCCGTATTGTTTTTATTGTCCACGTCCTCATTGCCATAGTCTGGCTCATCGAGCGTGTATCCGTCTATCTCAACCTCCGGTATTGCAAGGAAGTTCTTTTCGTAGAACTCGGTGTAGTCATCGAATGTGTAGTATTGTAACAACAAATCAAGATTGCTCTTTGATATCACGAATGTGTTTATTCCTTCGAGCAACTTAGCAGTCTCGGCGTTGCCGAACAGTCTCTTGCGGTACAGGAATGCCTCGTCAAAGTTCAAGAACTCCTTTATCTCGAGCAACGTTACCTCGGTAAGTACCTCGAATGTCATCTCGAAGTTCCTTACCATATAGCGCGAGAAGTTGTAGCGTGCCATCTCGAACAGCAGGCGCTTCTCATCAAGTGAACCATTCTGGAATGCCAACACAAAATAGTGGGGCTCGTTACGCACTGTACTGAACTGCGGTATGCTGTCCTCGCCGTATCTGATGGTTCCGTCGGCCTTGCGGTCCCATATCGATGTCGATATGCCGCTGTGCAGCAGTCGGCCCTCCTTTATTCCGGTGCTTATTCCTGCCGCCATCTTGCTGATGCTGTCGCTTGAATAGGTAGTCATCAGCTGTTCAAGTGCCTCAAGTGCCTCCTCCTGGCGGCCGCTGTACAGCTTTGCCATGGCATCAATAAACATGAAACGTGCACGGTGGCTACCTTGTGGGTACTTCTCGGCACTATATATGTTCTCGGAAATCACATCGTCATACTCCTCATTTGTATAATGACCGTATGCCTTTACGTAAATGGAGTCTTCCTTGTGCTTTCGTGCGGCAGCGCTCTCAAAGAAATCGGGCTGCTGTATCTGCTTTGTCATTGTACTGTCGGGGTAGCCCGCAATGAGCAGGTTCTTGTAATATGCCGCCTTTTCGGGTTCATCCCAGCGCGAGCATGCAAGGAACAGTTGGTAGTACGTGTCGGCAAGGCGCTCATATTCGGGGTATTCGTTGACCACTCTTTCAAGATATGATATGGCCAGGCGCTTCTCGTTGACATCATCCTTGAATCGTACTCCCGATTCGAACAGCGCATCACGCAAAGCCTTGTGCGCCTCATCCTTCTCCTCCTGGGTATGTGGAATATGCTGGGTGTAGTATTCGCGTGTCGTCGGGTCGGTCGAGAGGGCAGCTTCGGTCATTTCCGCTCCAATGTCTGCCATTGCTGTGCTGTCTGGTAAAGCCATAGTGCTGTCCGTGTCAAGGCTGTCCATTGCAATGCTGTCCATGGCAAGTTCTTCGCCCATCAATGATGAGATGGTGTTGCTGAAACGCCAATAGTCCTTCAACTCCCTGTTACCCCATCTCTGCCTGAAGGCATTCACGCCCTGTGACACCAGTTGTGGGTTGTAGAAATACCACATTTGCCTGTCGCTCTGGTTGTTGTCAATTGTCATAGCTGCATTTGCGCCGGCCTGGTCAAGTTCGCTGCTCTCGCCGTTCTCACGTGCCAGTTTCTTCTCCTCTTTCTTTCTCAACTCCTCAAGGCGCTTTGCCTCCTCAATGAGTCCGTCAATTATAGGGTTCAGCTCTTCGGGGGGCAATGTTGCCCAATAGAGCAGCTCATCCTCCTTCTCAACGATGTCGGTATATTGTATCACGCCTGCAAGTGCCTCGCTACGGAACTTCACCTCCTCAAAGTGTTGGTTCTCCTCGTTGAGCATCGACAGTGCCTTGCTGTAGTTGTCGTGCGCCTTTGAGAACTTCTCTTTTTCCCAATAGAGCTTTGCAAGCGACAGGTGCAGCATTCCTGTACCATATCCGCTTGTCGATCCTGTTGCAACACCTGTCTCGTAGGCCTTAATGGCCTCGGTGGTGTCCTTGTTGCTCAGGTGCAGGTTGCCAATGGCATAATATATCTGTGCCTGATAATCGGTATTCTTGTCCGATTTTGCCATGCGCTTGAGCTTGCGCAGTGTCTTCTTGTGGTTGCCGTCAGTCGCCATCTCGGTCTGGCGTATGCGTGCGTTGAACTCAAACTCATAGGGTGGGCTTTGCGAAATGGTCTTGCCAAAGCTCTTGTAGGCCTCCTCCTTGTTGCCGGCTTCGGCATACAACTGTCCAAGCAGATAGTGTTCGCGTGCCTTGTCAAGCGGTGTCTGGCCTTTGCGCTTCAGTGCTGTCCTGATATATGGGATTGCCTCCTCGCCGCGTTCCTGCTTCAGCAACAGATTGGCCTTTGCCACGGCAAAATCCTTCTGTAACATTTCGGGTACAGTGTCGCGCTGCACACGCTGCAAGAGGTCCTCGGCTTCGTACAGCCACTCCATCTCGGCATAACATTTTGCCAATCCAATGCGTGCCTGTGCAACGATATCCGGGTCGTTCTCATACAGTCGGGAGATGTAGATGAATGTACTGGCTGCCTCGGCGAATTCTCCTTTCTGGAATTGTGAGTTTGCCATGAGGAACCATGCCTTCCAAAGGAATGGGTTGAACTCCTTCTGTGAATAGAAAAGTTTCTTTTTCTGCGACAGTTTCTTGCCCGCCGGCTTCTTGGGACGTCTCTTGATTGAGTGGTTCTTGATTGCCTTCTGCGATTTCTCTATCGCGCGGTCGTAGTTGCTGGCGCCGGTTTTCTGTGTCTCCTTGTCGCTTATGATGAGCAGTGGCAGTTGCTCAAGGTAGTTGTCCTTGTGCCCTGTCTTCTGCGCTTTCAACGCCTGGTTATATGCCACATTGCCGTTGTAGTATGTGTTGTATCTGGCAGTAAGGGCATGATACATTCGCGTTGATGCGGTGTTCTTCCTTCTGCTGGCACAACTGCAAAGACCTGCGATGATGAATGCGATGAATATGTAGTATATGACTCTGCGCACGCTCTTCTGTTTTGTGTCGTTATTGTAGCATCATCAGGATCTCATCCTTTATCACGCCCGGCAGCTCAATGCCGCGTGTCTCAATGCAATGTGCCCAGTTCTCTACCTCCTCTTCGCGCATTGTATAGAGTACCTGGCGGAACTCTTCAATGTCGGCCTCGGTGTACTCCTCTGCTTTCATCCCTTTGAAACGGTCCAGCTCCTCATCATCAAAATATAGATTGACCGTGTCGTATCCTTTCTCGCAGTTGCTGTGCTTTCCGCAGCACACACCATTCTCGCCATCGTGATGGTCGTGGCTCTCTTCGGTTGTTGGTGCGTTGCCATAGATTCGGCGCAGTATGAACATTCCGCCCGCGAGCAGAACGAATATTATTGCAAGTATGATGCTGCCTGACATGTTCCTGTAACAGTTTAAAACTTTGTTTTACGGTTAAAAATGCTATTGTTACAAAGTTATGGAAATAAATCGAGCTTTTGCTATTATTGCAATATATTTTTATATTTAATAACACATGCGAGGCCGTTCCTGTCTGTTCGCCGACCATTTTTGCCCGTTGACAAAATGTAAAATGATATTTTGGGCACTTTGCTTGAAAAAATGTCATTTTTAAGTAAAAAAAAGTGTCATTTGTGTTTGTGAAAAGAATAATAATTGTATCTTCGCCCAGCTCAACTTTGCAAAGTGTATTAAAATGCTTTGTAACAAAATGACAGAAATTCATATAATAATATAAAAATAGTACAATGGATAAATTTAGCTACGGCCTTGGAATGGGAATAGGCCAGAATTTACTTTCAATGGGCGTCAAGGACATGAATGTCGAGGACTTCGTAAAGGGCCTCAAGGATGTGCTTACCGGCGCAAAGACCGAAATCTCACACTCTGAGGCACAGACTGTCGTTAACGACCATTTCCGCAAGTTGGCCGAGGAGGCTTATGAGCAGAACAAGGCAAGCGGCGAGGCGTTCCTTGCCAATAACGCAAAGAAAGAGGGTGTTGTCGTATTGCCAAGCGGTTTGCAGTATGAGGTAATCACTGAGGGTAACGGCAAGAAACCATCGGCAACCGACCGTGTACAGTGCCACTATGAGGGTACACTCATCGACGGTACAATCTTCGACAGCTCAATCAAGCGTGGCGAGCCCGCAGTGTTCGGTGTAAACCAGGTTATCAAGGGTTGGGTCGAGGCTTTGCAGTTGATGCAGGAGGGCGCAAAATGGCGTCTTTACATCCCTTACGATATGGCATACGGCGAGCATGGTGCAGGTGAGATGATACCACCTTACAGTGCTCTTGTCTTCGATGTGGAGTTGATCAAGGTTCTCTGATAGATAACGATGAAAAAACTGAAAAAGGCGTTTTGGTCAATAGCGGCAGGATTGTTGCTGTTCATGCCGATTGTACTGATGGAAAAGCGAGCAGCTTCAACTGCCGATGATGCCGCTACGGCTGCGGATGATTCGTTGTCCTATGCTGTCAGCCTCATCATCGCGCGTGATCTGCCACGTGCAATTGAGGAACTGGATATATCCGATGAAGACCTCTCTGCCTTTGTCAAGGGGCTTGCCGATGCTTTTCCTGCCGACGGTTCGCCTTCTTCTGTAGCCTATGCCCATGGTGTTGTCATTGGTGCGACTGCCATGGAGATGCTTGAAGATGCCGAACGTGCCATTGCGCATAGCGACACTACCAAGAAGGTAAACAAGCAGATGTTCCTTGAGGGCTTAAAGGCGACAGCTACCGGTGAGGGCCTTAAAATGACACTTCAGCAGGCCTATGATTATTATAATGGTGTAGTCTTCCGCCATCCGAGCGAGGAGTTCATCGCAAGGAACAGAACCCGTAATGGTGTCATGACATTGCCATGTGGCGTGCAGGTAAAGATTGAACGTTTAGGCGATGGAGAGACAGCTACTTTGGGTAGCACTGTGGGCTACATCTATAAGGCTTCATATATCAATGGCAATACTGTTGAAAGTTCACGTGGTGAGGTTGTCGAGGCTGTCGTAGGCTCTTTGTTGCCAGGCTTGGCAGAGGTTGTGACCACATTGCCGGTGGGTACAAAATGTAAGGTCTACTTGCCATGGCAGCTTGCCTATGGTGAAAGAGGCAGCAACAAGGTTCCGCCATACAGTGCGCTTGTCTATGATATCGAAATTGTGAAAATTGTAAAGTGAAAAACAAATAACAACTTATAACTTACTATAACATGAAAAACTTAGAATGTAAAGTCGATGCACTCGACCTCAAGATATTGAGCATCATTTCTAAAGATGCCCGTATCCCATTCCGCAATGTTGCTGAATTGTGTGGTGTTTCACGCGCAGCAATCCATTTGCGTGTACAGCACCTTATCGACATGGGCATAATCTCAGGCTCAAGCTACGAGATCGATGTACGCCGTCTTGGCTACAAGACATGTACATACATCGGTATCCGTCTTGAGCGTGGTTCAATGTACAAGGAGGTGGTAGAGCGCCTGCGTGAGATTCCCGAGGTGGTGGAGTGCTGCTACACAACCGGTCCATACTCAATCCTTGCGAAGATGTATTCGCACGACAATGAGCACCTCATGCAGTTGCTCAATGGCCGTGTCCAGGAGATTCCCGGTGTCGTAAGCACCGAGACAATGATTGTGCTTGCTCACAGCATCAAGCGCAATATGCCAATGGAATAATTGAACACTCTTTGCCAAATCAACAACACCCGTGTTTTTCATTAAGTGCGGGTGTTTTTTATTTTTTTCATAACCTTATGCCTGTAAATAAATTTGATGTTGAGGGTGAGTTTCATGCTTTGCATGGCCGTTATCCGCTTTGTGACCGTCGCCCGGTAATAGGTATCACTGCCAATTTTGCCGACGACAAGGCAACTCTTGCCCAGGCCTATTACCGTTCCGTACTCGCTGCCGGTGGAGTGCCTTTACTCATACCTCCATATCCCGAACGCGAGGCATTGATGGAGACACTCTCGCATATTGATGCGTTGTTGCTCACAGGTGGTGCCGATATTGACCCGCGTTATATGGGCGAAGAACCTGACTATTCGTTGCTGCACAGCGTAAATCCGGCGCGCGACGAACAGGAGCTGCTCCTTGCCCGTCTTGCCGATGCCCGCTGTATGCCAATTCTTGGTATCTGCCGTGGTGTACAGGCTATTGCCACTGCGTTTGGTGGCTCGGTGCATCAGGATATGTATGCGGCCTTGGGTGCACAACTCCTTAATCATGACCAGGAACCGGTGGAGCGTGGCGTGGCAACGCACGATGTAGTGATTGTTCCGGATAGTCAGCTTTACCGTCTCTTTGGAAAAGAACATCTTGCCGTGAATACCTTCCACCATCAGTCTGTGAACCGTGTTCCTGCTGGTTTTGAGATTGTTGCTACCTCACCCGATGGTGTCATTGAGGGTATAGAGGCTGTTGACGGGCGCTGCATATTGGGCGTGCAGTGGCATCCTGAATCCTTTATTATGAACGGCGATGAATCAATGATGCCGCTTTTCCGCTGGCTTGTTGATGAGGCTGCACTCTATCGTCGTGTTACAGAACTTCATGACCGTATACTGACCATAGATTCACATTGCGACACTCCGATGCTCTCCGATACCGCCTACCGCCTTGACAAACGTGATGATGTTGCACTTGTCGACCTTCATAAGATGGCCGAGGGACTGCTCGATGCCACTACAATGGTGGCATATATCCCGCAAGGAGCACGCGATGATGAGTCTTTGAAGCATGCCGCAGAGAAGGCCGATGCATTGCTCGGATGGGTTGCTGCCGGCGTTGCCGGGAATGCGGCGCACGTGGCATTGTGCAGTACTCATGATGGGCTTTATGAACTGAAAAGAGAGGGCAAGCGTGCAATTATGCTTGGTGTTGAAAACGGATATGCCATAGGGCGCGACCTGTCGGCCATTGAGCGCTTGCGCAGCAAGGGTATCGTCTACATGACCCTTTGTCACAATGGCGATAATGATATCTGCGACTCGGCACGTGGTAATGCCGAGCATGGCGGCCTCAGTGCTTTCGGGCGTGAGGTGGTGCGCGAAATGAACCGAGTGGGAATGATGGTCGACCTCTCGCACGCAGCCGAAAGTACCTTCTGGCAGGTGCTGGAGTGTAGTGAAAAACCTGTAGTCTGCTCACACTCATCGTGCCGCGCACTATGTGACCATCCGCGTAACCTTACCGATGAACAGATGCGTGCGTTGGCGGCAAAAGACGGAGTTGTGCAGGTAACAATGTACAGCGGTTTTCTGCGCAAGGATGGCGAGGCTACGCTCAATGATTTCCTGTGTCATCTGCAACATGCTATAGACATTGCCGGCATTGACCACGTCGGCATTGGAACCGACTTTGACGGCGACGGAAAGGTCATTGGATGCTCCTCGGCATCGCAGTTGCGCAACGTGACCCGCGAGCTTCTGCGCCGTGGCTTCAGTGCTGCCGATATTGAGAAAATATGGGGCGGAAACTGGCTGCGTGTAATGCGCCAGGTACAGGACGTATAAAAGGAAATAAAAGCGTTTTTAGTGGCTAAAATAGAATAAAATCGCTATTTTTGTAGAAGTTAGGTAGTATATCTGCTGTTTTTAACTTCTGATAATTTGGAAATATATGAAGCCTGAAGAAAAAGCGAGGGTGAAAATTGATAAGTGGCTTGCAGAGTCAGGTTGGAAAGTTATCAATCGCGATGAATTTGAAGCCGACAGCACTGCGGTTGCAGTAAGGGAAGGGTTGTTGAAAGGGAACAAGGAAGTGGACTATTTTCTTTTCATCAACGGAAAGGCTGTGGGTGTGCTTGAGGCCAAACGCGAAGAGGTTGATGTTAGACAACAGGTAGTGTGTGACCAGGCCGAAAGATATGCAAGAGGCGTACCATCCTATTACACGGCAATCCGAAAACCTCTTCCTTTTGTATATACATCCAATGGTAAACATCATTATTGCAGGGATTTTAGGATGGGAGATTCCGACTATGAAGAGATATCGGTCATGCATAAACCTAAAAAGTTGGCCGAGATGCTTGGTATTGAAGATCCTTTTGCAGGATTGCCGACATTGAACCCAAAAGGTTTACGTGCATGTCAATATGAGGCTATAACTGGGTTGGAGAAAAGTTTCCGCAATGGACATGACAGGGCTTTGATGGTTCTTGCAACTGGAGCAGGAAAAACATATACAGCATGTCTGGCTTCATATAGAATGTTGGCTTATACCTCTATGCGTCGCGTGCTGTTTTTGGTGGACCGCAATAACCTTGGCAAACAGGCCGAAGGTGAATTCGGTACATTCCGTTTGACTGAGAATGGCGATGCTTTCAATACCATATACTCAGTCAATCGGCTGAAGTCGGCAGCCATACCAAGCGATAGTAATGTTGTGATTTCTACTATTCAGCGGCTCTTCTCATTGCTGAAGGGTGAAGAAATAACAGATACTGATGATGATGACGATGACAACACAACAGGCGAAGTGGTGTTGCCCGAAAACCCTAATTTGCCACACGACTATTTCGACCTTATTATCATTGACGAATGTCACCGTTCTATCTATGGAAATTGGCGTAAGGTTCTTGAATACTTTGACACTGCCAAGTTGATTGGATTGACAGCAACGCCTATTCCCGAAACAATGGCCTTTTTCAACAACAACCGAGTAGTAAACTACACGTTGGAACAAAGTATTATTGATGGCGTAAATGTTGACCATCGTGTATATCGTATAAAAACACAGGTTACTGAGGAGGGTGGAGCCATTAGAGAGGGTGACAAGTACCGCAGGGTTACATGCTACACCGGCAAGGTCGAGGAGATTCTGAATAAAGAGGCAAAGAACTATTCCAAGACAGAGTTGAACAGAAGTATAATCAATCCAGCCCAAATAAAACTTATCCTTCAGACTTATAAGGATGCTGTATACCGTGATATGTTCAACGACCCTCAAAGAGAATCCAATTTTGACTATCTGCCAAAGACGCTTATTTTTGCGCTAAATGAGGCGCATGCTACAAACATAGTAAAGATAGCTAAAGAGGTCTTTGAACGCGATGACGACCGTTATGTACAGAAGATAACATATTCAGTAGGCGATAGCAATGAATTAATTCGTCAGTTCCGTAATGATAAGGATTTTCGTATTGCCGTAACTTGCACATTGGTCGCTACCGGTACCGATGTTAAACCACTTGAAGTGGTCATGTTCATGCGTGACGTAGAATCAGCTCCGCTCTATACTCAGATGAAAGGACGCGGTGTGCGTACAATCGGTGACGAGCAATTGCGTAACGTGACACCTAATGCCTTTAGCAAAGATTGTTTCTTTTTGGTTGACGCTGTGGGTGTGACAGAGCATGAGCATACGATACCAACACAGGTAGAAGGTCCTGACGAGCCAGTAGTAACTTTGGAAACATTGCTTGAAAGGATATCTCATGGTTTCTTGCCCGACAATTATCTGAAGCGATTGGCTGCTACACTATCTCGCATACACAATAAGGCTAACAAGGACCAGCGTGACGAGTTTTTCAAACTGGCTCACTCTGAGATGAACGAGATTGCTTCACGAATTTATGATGCTCTCGAAAATCAACATTTGCCCGAGTTTATTGACACCAATCACCCGAACAATGAACGTAAAGGGTTGGTTTCACCATTGGCAAACCATGCAGATGCCCGCAAATATATTCTCA